>JBLIJY010000026.1:0-12920 GCA_047636095.1 Hydrogenophaga sp.
CAGTTGGGCTTTGGTTACGGCGAGCAGATCGCGCCGAAGTTTCATGTGGTCGCCTACGACTTCGGCGTCAAATTCAACATCCTGCGCATGCTGAGCGCGCGCGGTTGCAAGGTCACGGTGGTACCGGCGCAAACGCCCGCCAGCGATGTTGCCAAGCTCAAACCGAATGGCGTCTTCCTCTCCAATGGCCCGGGTGATCCCCAGGCCTGCGATTACGCGGTGGCCGCCGTGCGCGAGATCGTGGACAGCGGCGTGCCCACCTTTGGCATCTGTCTGGGTCATCAAATCCTGGCGCTGGCCAGCGGTGCCAAAACCTTCAAGATGAAATTTGGCCACCACGGTGCCAACCACCCGGTGAAGGAAATCGACAGCGGGCGGGTAAGCATCACCAGCCAGAACCACGGTTTTTCGGTCGACGAACAAACGCTGCCCTCGCACCTGCGCGCCACCCACGTCAGCCTGTTCGACGGCACCCTGCAAGGTCTGTCCCACACCACCCAACCGGCGTTTGGCTTCCAAGGCCACCCAGAAGCCTCGCCAGGCCCACACGACATCGCTTACCTGTTCGACCGTTTCATCGGCCTCATGGAAAAAGCCGCATGAGTGTCGACAACCGCCCAGGCGTGACATGAAGCTGTTCAGTTTCCCCGTGTTTGCGCTGGAGAAGGCGATTGCCAAGCGCATGCTCTCGCTGCAAGCGCCGCACAAAGAATGGTTTGCCCAGCGCTGGGCGCAAAAACCGTACCGCAAGGCCTTCATTGAGAACAAAACCTTGCCGCTGGTGACCTTGCTGGCCAAGGGCAAGACTTGGGACGATGAGACCTTCAACACCGAGTTGGCGGCCTGGGACGTGATGTTCCACGCGGCCGAGGCCGAGGTGCTGCGTCCCATGATTGAAGGCGATGGCCTGCTGCAACTGATGCAGAAAAACGTCCCCGCCGAGCGGGTGCAGGCCTTGCTCAGCCACCTCGACAGCCGCCGCCAGGCCTGAACCTGAACCGCGCGCCGAACTTTTACCGACCCACCGCTATCGTCACCGGATTGCCATGCCCAAAAGAACCGACATCCAGACCGTCCTCATCATCGGCGCCGGCCCCATCATCATCGGCCAAGCCTGTGAGTTCGATTACTCGGGCGTGCAGGCCTGCAAGGCACTGCGTGAAGAAGGTTACCGGGTGGTGCTGATCAACAGCAACCCGGCCACTATCATGACCGACCCGGCCACAGCCGACGTCACCTACATCGAACCGATCACTTGGCAGACGGTGGAGAAAATCATCGTCAAGGAGCGCCCACTGTGCGCCGGCGGGTTTGCGATTCTTCCGACCATGGGCGGCCAGACCGCGTTGAACTGCGCGCTCGACCTGTGGCACAACGGCGTGCTGGAGAAATACGACGTGGAGCTGATCGGTGCCACCCCAGAGGCCATCGACAAAGCCGAGGACCGGCTGAAGTTCAAGGACGCGATGACCAAGATCGGGCTGGGCTCGGCGCGTTCGGGCATTGCGCACGCCATGGACGAAGCCTGGGCCGTGCAAAAAACCCTGGGTTTCCCGACCGTGATCCGACCCAGCTTCACGCTGGGCGGCAGCGGTGGCGGCATCGCCTACAACCCGGAAGAGTTCGAGACCATCTGCAAGCGCGGCCTGGAGGCTTCGCCCACCAACGAACTGCTGATCGAAGAATCGCTGCTGGGCTGGAAAGAGTACGAGATGGAGGTGGTGCGCGACAAGGCCGACAACTGCATCATCGTCTGCGCCATTGAAAACCTCGACCCGATGGGTGTGCACACCGGCGACTCGATCACCGTGGCGCCCGCCCAAACGCTGACCGACAAGGAGTACCAGATCTTGCGCAACGCCTCGCTGGCGGTGCTGCGCGAAATTGGCGTGGACACCGGCGGCTCCAACGTGCAGTTCTCGATCAATCCGAAAGACGGCCGCATGGTCGTGATCGAGATGAATCCGCGTGTGTCGCGCTCGTCTGCGCTGGCGTCCAAGGCCACGGGGTTCCCCATCGCCAAGGTGGCGGCCAAGCTGGCGGTGGGCTACACGCTGGACGAGCTGCGCAACGAGATCACCGGTGGTGCCACGCCGGCTTCCTTCGAGCCGAGCATTGATTACGTGGTCACCAAGATTCCGCGTTTTGCCTTCGAAAAATTCCCCGCTGCCGACAGCCGCCTCACCACGCAGATGAAGAGCGTGGGCGAGGTCATGGCCATGGGCCGAACCTTTCAGGAGTCGTTCCAGAAAGCGCTGCGCGGGCTGGAAGTGGGCGTGGACGGCATGAACGAAAAAACCCAGGACCGCGAAACGCTGGAGCGCGAGCTGGGCACGCCGGGGCCTGACCGGATCTGGTACGTGGGTGACGCGTTTGCGGCCGGCTGGACGATGGACGAGGTACACCATTTCACCAAGATTGACCCGTGGTTTCTGGCGCAGATCGAAGAGATCGTGAAGATCGAGCTGCAGTTGGAAAAGACCAGCCTGGACGCGATCGACACCACCACCCTGCGTGGACTGAAACAAAAAGGTTTCTCCGACCGCCGTCTGGCCAAGCTGCTCAAAACGAACGAAAAAGCCGTGCGCGAGCGCCGCATTGCCGACAACATCCGCCCGGTCTACAAGCGGGTGGACACCTGCGCCGCCGAATTCGCCACCGACACCGCCTACCTGTATTCCACCTACGAAGGCGATGGCGACGGTGAATGCGAAGCCGAACCGACCAATAACAAGAAAATCATGGTGCTGGGCGGTGGTCCGAACCGCATCGGCCAAGGCATCGAATTCGACTACTGCTGCGTGCACGCCGCGCTCGCCCTGCGTGAAGACGGTTACGAGACCATCATGGTCAACTGCAACCCCGAGACCGTGTCCACCGACTACGACACCAGCGACCGCCTGTATTTCGAGCCGTTGACGCTGGAAGACGTGCTGGAGATCGTAGACAAGGAAAAGCCGGTGGGCGTGATCGTGCAGTACGGCGGCCAGACGCCGCTCAAGCTGGCGCTGGGCCTGGAAGCCGCTGGCGTGCCCATCATCGGCACCAGCCCCGATATGATCGATGCTGCCGAAGACCGCGAGCGTTTCCAGAAGCTGCTGCACAAACTCGGCCTGCGCCAGCCGCCCAACGCCACCGCGCGCACCGAGGCCGACGCGCTGGAAAAAGCCGCTGCGCTGGGCTATCCGTTGGTGGTACGCCCGAGCTATGTGCTGGGCGGGCGTGCGATGGAAATTGTGCATGAGCAGCGCGACCTGGAGCGCTACATGCGCGAAGCGGTCAAGGTCAGTCACGACTCGCCGGTGCTGCTGGACCGCTTTTTGAATGACGCGATTGAGTGCGATGTGGATGCGATTCGTGACACGTCTGGCCGTGTGTTCATTGGCGGTGTGATGGAGCACATTGAGCAGGCAGGCGTGCACAGCGGCGACTCCGCTTGCTCGCTGCCGCCGTATTACCTGTCCAAGGAAACGGTCGACGAGCTCAAGCGCCAGACGGCCGCGATGGCCGAAGGCCTGAACGTGGTAGGTCTGATGAACGTGCAGTTCGCTATCCAGGAAACGGATGCGGATGGCGCCAAGAAAGATGTGATCTTTGTGCTGGAGGTGAACCCGCGCGCCTCGCGCACCGTCCCCTTCGTCTCCAAAGCCACCGGTATTCAGCTGGCCAAGGTGGCGGCGCGCTGCATGGCCGGTCAGACGCTGGACAGCCAAGGCATTGGCGCTGAGGTGAATCCGCCGTACTTCAGCGTCAAGGAAGCGGTGTTTCCGTTCGTGAAGTTTCCCGGCGTCGACACCATCCTGGGCCCCGAGATGAAGTCCACCGGCGAGGTGATGGGCGTGGGCAAGACCTTTGGCGAGGCATTCGTTAAAAGTCAGCTTGGTGCTGGCACCCAGCTGCCACGCCCCCAAAAGGCCGATGGCACACCGTCGGGCAAGGTGTTCCTGACGGTCAAGAACAGCGACAAGGCCCGCGCGGTGGAGATCGCACGCCAACTGGCCGCCATGGGTTTCCAGCTCGTGGCCACGCGCGGCACGGCAGCGGCCATCACCGCAGCAGGGATTGCGGTGGAGACGGTGAACAAGGTCACCGAGGGCCGGCCGCACATCGTCGACATGATCAAGAGCGACGCCGTCGTGCTGGTGATCAACACGGTGGAAGAGCGGCGCAACGCGATCGCCGATTCGGGCGCCATCCGCACCTCAGCCCTGCTGGCTCGGGTGACCACCTACACCACCATCGCCGGTGCCGAAGCGGCTGTCGAGGGCATGGCCTACTTGGACAGCCTGGGCGTGATCTCGGTGCAGGAGATGCACGCGCAACTGGCTGCTTGAGTTCAGGCGCTGCTGCGCCCTTGAGCGAACGCAGAACGGTGGTCTTGAACAGGCCCGGGTTGCAGGCATAATTGCCGCACACCACCGCCGACCGGTAACGCTCGGCGGTTTCCTTTTTTCGCCCGTACCGTGCCTTCGCTGGGCGGCGGGCCGCAAGCTTGTTGGAGCGTAGCCATGACGACCATTCCCATCACCCTGCGCGGTGCCGAAAAGCTCAAGGCCGAGCTGCTCAAACTCAAAACGGTGGATCGCCCCTGGGTGATCAACGCGATTGCCGAGGCGCGGGCACAGGGCGATCTGAGTGAAAACGCCGAGTACGAAGCTGCCAAGGACCGCCAGGGTTTCATTGAAGGGCGCATTGCCGAGGTGGAGAGCAAGCTGTCGGCCGCGCAAATCATCGATCCGACCACGCTGGATGCCTCGGGCCGCGTGGTGTTCGGCTCCACCGTGGATTTGGAGGACGAAGCCAGCGGCGCCCAGGTCACCTACCAGATCGTGGGCGAAGACGAAGCCGACATCAAGCTCGGCCTGGTCAACATCGGCAGCCCCATCGCGCGCTCGCTGATTGGCAAGGAAGAAGGCGATGTGGCCGAGGTGCAGGCGCCGGGCGGCACCAAGCGCTACGAGATCGTGGGCGTGCGTTACACCTGAGGCAGCCAGGCCGTGTTGCGGATCCGGTTGCAGTTGGGCATCGCTGCTCTGTGGTGGGGTGGTATTTCTGGCCTGAGTTTTGTGGCGGTTCCCACGCTGTTCGCCAGCTTGGGCAGTCCGGCGCTGGCCGGGCCAGTTGCGGCGCGTTTGTTTTCGCTACAGTGCTGGGCTGGTCTGCTGTTCGGACTGGTTTTGCTGCTGCTGTTGCGCAGCGAGCGTGGTCAGCGGGATTGGGAAAAGGCGTCGCCTGAAGAGGCTGAGCGTCTGCGACGCACCCTGGTCAGCATGGGCTGGGTGGTGTTGGCCATGATCCTGGCCTTGCTGCAAGAATTTGGCGTGGCTCAGCGTATCGTCACCGCCCGCGCCACCGGTGGCGATCTTCGGTTGTGGCACACACTAGGCAGCCTGATGGTGCTGGGCCAGTGGGCGTGTGCTGGGGTGTTGCTGTGGCGGCTGAGCGCTGCCCAAGCAGCCGCCCAACGTTGAGCGCGATCACCCGACCGCGCGCTCCGCCGAAGTCAGCGTGTTCACCATCAGCGTGGTGATGGTCATGGGCCCCACGCCACCGGGCACCGGCGTGATGTGGCCCGCCACCGCCTTCACCCCCTCGAAATCCACATCGCCGCACAGCTTGCCTTCGTCGTTGCGGTTCATGCCCACATCGATCACCACCGCACCGGGTTTGACCATGTCAGCGGTCAGTACGTTGCGCCTCCCGACCGCCGCCACCACCACATCGGCCTGCCGGGTGAAGGCGCCGATGTCGGGGGTGTTGCTGTGGCAGATGGTGACGGTGGCATGGGCCTGCAGCAGAAGCAGGGCCATGGGTTTGCCCACCGTGTTGCTGCGCCCGATCACCACCGCATGTTTGCCTTTGAGGTCGATACCGGTGGTCTCGATCAGTTTCATGCAGCCGTAGGGGGTGCAGGGGCGAAAACCGGGCAGGCCAGCCATCAGATCGCCCGCGCTTTGTACCGAATAACCGTCCACATCCTTGGCGGTGGAGATGGTCTCGATCACGCGCTGTGGGTGGATGTGTTTGGGCAGCGGCATCTGCACCAGGATGCCGTGGATGCTGGGGTCAAGATTGAGTGCCTCGATGCGGGCCAGCAGATCGGTTTCGCTCAGCGTGGCGTCGTATTTCTCGAACACCGAATGGATCCCGGTCTCGGCGCAGGCCTTCACCTTGTTGCGCACATACACGGCCGAGGCTGGGTCGTCGCCGACCAGAATCACAGCCAGGCCAGGCTGTGTACCGCGCGCGGTGAGCGCTGCCGCACGGGCGGCGACATCGGTGCGGAGCTGGCGGGAGAGGGCGTTGCCGTCGATCAGTTGGGCGGTCATGGTGGGAATGGCAGAGAGGGGTGAGGCGTTGAAACAGAAACGCCCACCGAATCATTCGGCGGGCGTTGGGGCGGGTTGTCTGGCGGTGCTGGCTCAGCCTTTGGCAGCAGTCGAGCCCAGTGCAATCTTGAGCAGGTCGGCCACGGTGTTAGCGCTCAGTTTTTCCATGATGTTGGCGCGGTGCGCCTCCACCGTCTTGATGCTGATGCCCAAGTCGTCTGCGATTTGTTTGTTGAGACGACCTGCGACGATGCGCTCCAGCACCTGCGCCTCGCGGCTGGTGAGTTTGGACAGCAGGGCGTCGCGGCTGGCGGCTTGCTGGTGCTGGGAAAAAGCTTCTTTGGCGGTTTCCAACATGCGCTCGACCAACTCGACCAGTTGGCCCTCCTTGAATGGCTTCTGGATGAAATCGAGCGCGCCCTTTTTCATCGACTCGACCGCCATCGGTACGTCGCCGTGGCCGGTGATAAAGACGATCGGCAGTGGCGACTGGCGCTCGATCAGGCGCTCCTGCAGCTCCATGCCGGACATGCCACCCATGCGAATATCGGCAATCAGGCAAGCAACTTCTCGCGCGTCGTAGCGGCTGAGAAAGGCCTCTGCCGACTCGAAGCAACGCACCCGAAAATCTTTGCCTTCCAGCAACCATTGCAGGGAATCGCGCACCGCTTCGTCGTCATCAACAACATAAACCGTGCCTTTTTTGGGGATCAAACTCATCTCGTTCTTTCTGGTTCCGGCAACGGCGTTGAGGTTGTATCTAGCTGCTGATGCTCGGCTCGCAATCTTGAGACCACGGGTATCCAGAAGCTGAAACAGCAGCCCACCATTTCGGCACCATTGTAGAGGTTGCGTACCTGCATCCTGCCGTGGTGCGACTCGACGATGCTGCGGCACAGTTTGAGGCCGATGCCCATGCCCTCGCGCTTGGTGGTGTAGAAGGCGTCGTAAATGCGCTCGACCAGCTCGTCGGGAACACCTTGCCCGGTGTCGCTCACCGAAAATTCAACCACCTCAGCTTCGTCAATCTGGGTCGGGCCAACACGCAATTCAATGGCGCGTTCGCCGGTGGGTCGGGCAGCCTGTGTGATCGAATCGCCGGCGTTGCGCAGCAGATTGATCAATACCTGCTCGATCAGGATCGGGTCCACCATCAACTTCGGCAAGCGCAATGCCACATAAGAGCTCAGGCGAATCTGCTGGCGCCGCAACTCGATGTCGGCCAACTCGATCGCGTTGCTCACCATCGGCGCTACATCGGCCAACGTGGGATTCGGTTCGCTGCGTTTCACGAAGGCGCGGATGCGGAGGATGATCTGGCCGGCGCGTTGCGCCTGGCGGGCCGTCTTGTCCAGCGCGCCGAGCAGCTCTTCTTGCGTGATGCGCTGTTCCTGAACGCGAGAGATCATGCCATTGCAGTAGTTGCTGATGGCGGTCAGTGGCTGGTTGAGTTCGTGCGCCACGCTCGACGCCATCTCGCCCATGGTGATCAGTCGGCTGGCCGTTTGCGCTCGCTCGGCCTGGCGCGCGGCCAGCGTCTCTGCGTTGCGCCGCGAGGTGATGTCGCTGGCAATCACCATCTGCGCCAAGCGGCCGTCAACCCAGGTGAGGTAGCGCGTGCGAACCTCCAGCCAGAGGTCGATTTGCTCGACAAACACCTCGGCGTTTTCCGAGCCGGCGTCGGTGAGCGTGTCGGTGGGCATGCCAGCGAAGGCGTCGACCGCGTCGCCCTCGTCGGGGCTGGGGCTGGACCGGCGCCCTGCGAGGTCGACCAACTGGCGGTGGCCCACGCTGCGGGTACCGAACCACAGGCGGTACATCTTGTTGGCAAACAGCATTTCTTCGCTGCCCAGTGGTGCTACCGAAACCGCCGAGTCCAGGCTCTCCAGTACGGTTGTGAAGCGCTCGTAAGACGCCGAGAGCTCTTCTCGGATCCGCTTCGGTTCAGTGATGTCGGTCATTGAGGTCATCCAGCCGCTTTGATACCCCTTGGGGTCAATCAGCGGAGAGACATACATGCGGGCGTCAAAAATGCCACCGTCGCGGCGCTGCACGCGCACCTCGAACCCGCCGGGTATCGAGCGGCCTTTGAGCTCGTCTTCCAGCCGTGCGGCGAGAATGTCGTTGTCGGCTTCTGGCCAGTAGGGAAATGGCGCTGTGCGGCCCACCAGCTCACCTTCGGTCCAGCCGGTCATGGAGCAAAAAGCCGGGTTCACATAGGTGATTCGGCCTTGCAGATCGAGTGCCCGCATGCCGGTGAGCATGGAGTTTTCCATGGCGCGGCGGAAATTGGTTTCTGAGAGCAAGGCCTGCTGTGCTTGCACACGCTGACGGATGTGCCGCCAGGTGCCCAGCAGCATCCAAACGGTGAGTGCGCTGAGTGCGCCAATCACCCACAGAAAGCCGCTGCCGACAACGTCTTTGGAGGTGCGGTAGCCCTGTGCCTTGATGATGAGCCCGTTGCCCACCGGCGAGATCGGCACCGCATGCTCTAACGGCTGGTTGGACCAGGGCATCAGACGCGCAACATGGGGGGCATCTTGTAGGCTGCCGGCGAGCACCCGGTCGCGGTCGTCGACCAGTGCCACCGCATAACGCGACATGATTTCGGGCGGCATGCCAAAACGCATCAGACCGTCGACGGCGTACTCGCCCATGACGGTGCCTGCAAAGCGCCCTTGCTCGCTCAGGGGAACCTGCAACTGCAGCGTGGCATTTCGCGGGTTCTCACCAAGTGGTCGCGAATAGACGGGCTGGCGCAGGTCGCGCGCGAGGTCGTACGAGCCATCGGTGTCCTCGTGCGAAAGCACGGTTCCGGGCTGCCGCATCAGTGCCGGCGGGGTACTGGGTGAGGCGTAGGTGGCCACGACTGTGCGCCGGGCGTCTACCCAGCTGATCGCCAACAACTCCGGAAATTGGCTGATCAGCGACTCCGCCTGGAACTCGAACTCGGCTGTGGCAATTTCCCGGTTGTCGATGTCGCGCGCCAAGCGCATCAGCTGCTCTTGGCGTTCCAGCAGTCGAAGCCGCAGCCGCTGCTGCGCGTACTCGACGTCGCGCGTTAGGGTTTTTTGTTCGCGATCCAGCTCTTCGTAGCGCAGGTAGGTGATCGCCACCACGATGGCGGCGAGAAACAGCAGGACCGCGAGCAGGGGCGCAAGCGTGGCCACTCGGTCTTGGCGCGACGGTGGCAAGCGTCGCCACCAGCGTTGCCACCAGGCGCTGGGAGAAGAGGAAGGCGCTGGAGCAGCGGTGGGAGCCGGGGGTGATTTCATGGCACTTTGAGTTTACGTGACAGTTGCTAAAGGTTCCTTTTAAGGTTCCTTTTAAAATTTCACTATATAAAAATTAAAAGCATATGTTGAAATTTGAAAACAGCTATGGGAAAATTCGTGACAGAGCACAAGCAGCGCTTTAAGCTCGTTTCAAAAATCAACTGGAGACAGACATGTCAGCGTCAGACGCTCTCAATGGCCGTGGTGCAAGTGACCTCGATACCCAAGAAACCCAGGAATGGAAGGAGGCGCTGCTGGCGGTGATTCAGCGCGAAGGTCCTGAACGCGCGCATTTCTTGCTCGAACAATTGCTGGAAGAGGCGCGCCAAAACAGCGTGGATTTGCCGTTTTCTGCCAACACCGGCTACGTCAATACCATCGAAACGGCGCAGGAAGCGCGCTCGCCGGGCAACCTGGAAATTGAGCAGCGGCTGCGTGCCTATATGCGCTGGAACGCGATGGCCATGGTGGTTAAAGCCAACAAGCTCAACCCGGCTGACGGTGGCGACCTGGGTGGCCACATTGGTTCTTTCGCTTCGCTGGCCAGCCTGTTCGGTGCTGGCTTCAACCACTTCTGGCATGCCGAGAGCGCTGAACCAGGCAAGGAGCACGGTGGCGACTGCCTCTACATCCAGGGCCATGTGTCGCCTGGTGTCTACGCCCGAGCTTACATGGAAGGCCGTTTGACCGAAGAGCAATTGCTCAATTTCCGCCAGGAAGTCGACGGCAAGGGTTTGTCGAGCTACCCGCACCCCAAGTTGATGCCCAATTTCTGGCAGTTCCCTACGGTGTCGATGGGCCTGGGCCCGCTGATGGCGATCTACCAGGCGCGCTTCTTGAAGTACCTGCACGCGCGCGGCATTGCCAACACCGAGAACCGCAAGGTTTGGGTGTTCTGTGGCGATGGCGAGATGGACGAGGTGGAGTCGCTGGGTGCGATCAGCCTGGCCTCGCGCGAAAAGCTCGACAACCTGATCTTTGTCATCAATTGCAACCTGCAGCGCCTTGATGGTCCGGTGCGCGGCAACGGCAAGATCATCCAGGAGCTCGAAGGCGAGTTCCGCGGCTCGGGCTGGAACGTGATCAAGCTGATTTGGGGCAGCCAGTGGGACCCGCTGCTCGCCGCCGACAAAGACGGCGCATTGCGCCAGATCATGATGGCGTGCAACGACGGCGACTACCAGGCCTTCAAGGCCAACGATGGTGCCTATGTGCGCAAGCATTTCTTCGGCCGCGATCCGCGCACGCTGGAGATGGTAGCGCACATGAGCGACGACGAAATCGGCAATCTGCGCCGTGGCGGTCACGACTCCAAGAAGGTCTATGCCGCGTTCGACGCTGCCGTGAAGACCGTGGACCAGCCGACCGTGCTGCTGATCAAAACCGTCAAAGGTTTTGGCATGGGCAAGGTGGGCGAAGGCAAGAACACGGTGCACCAGACCAAGAAGCTGGGCGACGAGGACATCAAGGCCTTTCGCGACCGCTTCAACATTCCAATTCCCGACAGCGAGCTGTCCAAGCTGCCGTTCTACAAGCCAGCCGACGACACGCCAGAGATGAAGTACCTGCACGAGCGCCGAAAAGCGTTGGGTGGCTACCTGCCGCACCGTCGGGTGAAAGCCGACGAGAGCTTCACCGTGCCGCCCATCGAGACCTTCAAGGCCGTGATGGAGGCCACCGCTGAGGGCCGTGAAATTTCGACAACGCAGGCCTATGTCCGTTTCCTGACGCAGCTGCTGCGTGACAAGGAAGTTGGCCCCCGCGTGGTGCCCATCTTGGTGGACGAGGCACGCACTTTTGGCATGGAAGGGCTGTTTCGTCAGATCGGTATCTACAACCCGGATGGCCAGCAGTACACCCCGGTCGACAAAGACCAGGTGATGTACTACCGGGAAGACAAGGCGGGCCAGATCCTGCAAGAAGGCATCAACGAAGCTGGCGGCATGAGCAGTTGGATTGCCGCCGCCACGAGTTACAGCACCAGCAACCGGATCATGATCCCGTTCTACGTGTATTACTCCATGTTTGGCTTCCAGCGCATTGGCGACTTGGCCTGGGCGGCGGGAGACATGCAGGCGCGAGGTTTTCTGCTTGGCGGCACCTCGGGGCGCACCACGCTCAACGGCGAAGGCCTGCAGCACGAAGACGGTCACAGCCACATCCTGGCCAACACGATTCCCAACTGCATCAGTTACGACCCCACCTTTGCGCACGAGGTGGGCGTCATCTTGCATCATGGCTTGAAGCGCATGGTGGAGCAGCAGGACAACGTGTTCTATTACCTGACGTTGCTCAACGAAAACTATCCCATGCCCGGCCTCACGCTAGGCACCGAAGAGCAGATCATCAAAGGCATGTACCTGTGCAAAGAGGGCCTGTCTGGGTCTGCGCCGCGCGTGCAGCTGCTCGGTTCGGGCAGCATCCTGCGCGAGTCGATCGCAGCACAGGAACTGCTGGAGACAGAGTGGGACGTGTCCGCCGACGTCTGGAGCTGCCCGAGCTTCAACGAGCTCACCCGCGACGGCCAGGACGCCGAACGCTGGAATCTGCTGCACCCGCTGGAGACGTCCCGCGTGTCCTTCGTGACTCAACAGTTGGACAAGCACGCCGGCCCGGTGGTGGCCAGCACCGACTACATGAAGAACTACGCCGAACAGATTCGCTCGTTCATTCCCAAGGGCCGTACCTACAAGGTGCTGGGCACCGATGGTTTTGGCCGCAGCGATTTCCGCGTCAAGCTGCGCGAGCACTTCGAGATCAACCGCCATTACATCGTGCTGGCGGCGCTCAAGGCGCTGAGCGAGGAGGGCGCGGTGCCAGTGGCCAAGGTGGCTGAGGCCATTGAAAAGTACGGCATCAAGACCGAAAAAGTGAATCCCCTTTACGCGTAAGCGGAAAACGGGATGCACTTTTCAGCAGCGACTCATGTCGCCAAGCGATGTGACGTCGCAGCTAAAAGGTGTCTCCCACTTCAATAAGCGAGACAGACATGGCATTGGTAGAAGTGAAGGTCCCAGACATTGGGGATATCGACGAGGTGGCGGTGATTGAACTGCTGGTCAAACCCGGTGACACGGTGACGGCCGAGCAGTCGCTGATCACGGTGGAGTCCGACAAGGCCTCGATGGAGATTCCGTCGAGCACGGCGGGTGTGGTCAAAGAACTGCGCGTGGCGTTGGGCGACAAGGTGAAAGAGGGTTCGGTGGTGCTGGTGCTGGAAGTGCAGGGCGCTGCTGCTGCGCCTGCCACGTCCCCAGCGCCAGCACCGTCAGTTGCCCCGGCGGCGGCCCCAGCTCCTGCGCCGACCGCTGCGGCC
>JBLIJY010000027.1:0-12757 GCA_047636095.1 Hydrogenophaga sp.
ATAAAATAGATACTATAGTGGTAAATATTTAATCATGTATGTAACAATTTAGATTGTTATCTTGAGACTTTGTGCCACTATGTGAGGTCTTTGGTTTGGTCAAGTTGTTTAACCACTATTTTCATCGCTGTACGTTGTTGCAAATGACTTTGGACATGGTGCTCGTCACGGCGGTCTTCATGGTCATCTTGCTCACACTGGCCGATGTGGAGAGGACCAGCAGCGCCTTGATCGTGCGCGGTCTGGGTCGCGGCTTGCTGATGGGAGGGGGCTTTCTGGCGGTGAATGCCGCGCTGGGTTTTTACGACCGAAGCAACGCCTTCAACACCACCGAGATGTGGGCGCGCGCGCTGGTGTCGTTTTTGGTCACGGGTCTGATCGTGGTCGGCGTGTTGCTGCTGCTGCCGCTTGCCACTTTTTACGGCCGCACCGAGGCGGTGATGGGGGTGATGATGGTCGCCATGGTGCTGCTGCTCTACCAAGTGTTGAGGGGGCAGTTTTTCACCACCCGACTCACGCGGAGCAAAATTCTGGTGTACGGCACCGGTACCCGTGCGCTGGCGGTGGGCGAGCGGGTGATGCGGCCGGCTTTCAACGCGGAGCTGGTGGGCTATTTCGCCAGCCCCAACGAGTGCGAGCACTTGGTTTGCACCTTCGGCACATTGGGTGAGGGCCAGACGCTGACCGACGTGGTGCGGGCCGCGGGCGTGGACGAAATTGTGGTGGCTCTCTCAGAACGGCGCGGCGGCAGCATGCCGATGCGCGAGCTGCTCGACTGCAAGCTCGGTGGTGTGCGGGTGACCGACATCGCCACCTATTTTGAGCAGACGTCGGGGCAGATTCGCCTGGACGCCATGTCGGCTGGCTGGTTGATTTTTGGTGAAGGCTTTAACCAAGGTCTTTTGCGCACCACGGTCAAGCGGCTGTTTGACATTGTGTGTGCGCTGGCGCTGCTGGTGCTGGCCTTGCCGGTGATGCTGATCGCTGCGCTGGCGATCTGGCTGGAGAGCTCAGGCGGCATTTTTTATCGCCAGGAGCGGGTGGGCTTGGACAACCAGCTGTTTGATGTGGTGAAGTTTCGCAGCATGCGCAGCGATGCTGAAAAAGATGGCGTACCGCGCTGGGCCACGGCGGGTGACAGTCGGGTGACGCGGGTGGGCAAGGTGATTCGCAAACTCCGCATCGACGAGCTGCCACAGCTGCTCAGCGTGCTGCTCGGCGACATGAGCTTGGTCGGACCCCGGCCAGAGCGCCCTTACTTCGTGGAAAAGCTGACACAGGAAATTCCGTTTTATGCGGTGCGCCACAGCGTCAAGCCCGGCGTGACGGGCTGGGCTCAGGTGAGCTATCAATACGGCTCGTCACAGGAAGATACGATCAACAAGCTGCAGTACGACCTGTATTACGTCAAGAACCATTCGCTGTTTCTGGACCTGGTGATCCTGTTCGAGACGGTTGGTGTGGTGCTGACCGGCAAGGGCGCGCAATAAGCCATGCGCCTTCACAACCCCCTGCCGCTGCCATGAGCGCCGATACCAATCCGTTGCTGGTGTGGGGAGGCACGCTGGTGGTGCTGGCCTATTCGGTGCTGGTGCTGCGGCTGCTGGGGCAAGGGTACTTTCGCCGTCCGGTGGATCTGGCTGGTGCGGCGGTTTTTTTCGCCGCGTTGCTCACCGTGGCCTGGGGTGCGCTGGGCCTGATGGCTGCGCGCACGCCAGCGTGGTGGACCGCCGCCGCGCTGGCTGATATCGGCCGCTACGGCGCCTGGTTCGTGTTTTTTGTGTTGCTGTTTCGCAGCAACCGAGGACGCGAGTCGGTGGACATGGGCGGCTGGTTGACGCCACTGGCCCTGGCCTTGCCGGTGCTCTCAAGCTTCACCCTGGTGTTCTCTGTGGTCTGGGCGCGGGGCGAGGCCCAGAGCCTGACCTTGCTCTTTCTCACCATGATGGCGCTGCCCCTGCTGGGCCTCGTGCTGGTGGAACAGCTGTTTCGCAATCTGCCACCAGACGCGCTGTGGAACGCCAAGCCGATCAGTCTCGGGCTGGCGGGTGTGTTTCTCTACGACTTCTATCTGTTCTCGCAGGCGGTGTTGTTCAACGGCATGGACCCGGATGCGCTGAGCATTCGCGGCATTGTTCACGCTGCGCTGATGCCGCTGCTGCTGCTCTCGACCACCCGGCACCGCAACTGGATCGCCAAGATCCAGCTCTCGCGCAAGCTGGTGTTTCATTCGGCGGCGCTTTTGATGGCCGGCGCCTACCTGCTGTTCATCGCTGGCGTGGGCTATTACGTGCGCTATTTCGGCAGCGACTGGGGCCGCGCCCTGCAGCTGGCGCTGATCTTCCTGGCGCTGGTGGGGCTGGTGGCGTTTGCGTTGTCCAGCTCGTTTCGCGCGCGCTTGCGGGTCTCGCTGGGTAAACATTTCTTTCGCTACCGCTACGATTACCGTGAAGAGTGGCTGCGATTTACTCAGACGCTTTCTGCCCAGATGGGGCCCAAAGACATGGGCCCGCAGGTGATTCGTGGCCTGGCTGACATGCTGGAAAGCCCAGCGGGCGCGCTTTGGTTGCGCCGCGCTGACGAGGCGGCCTACCGGCAGGTGGCGCTGTGGAACCTGCCGCCGATGGCGCAGGCCGAGCCGGCCGACTCCGAGCTGATGCGCTTCATGCAGCGCACCGGCTGGGTGGTGAATCTGGAAGAGTACCGGCGCGCGCCTGAGCGCTACGACCAGATGGCGCTGCCTGAGTGGCTGAGCGGTCAGCCGCAGGCTTGGCTGCTGGTGCCGCTGTGGCTGGGCCAGGCGTTGCTGGGTTTTGTGGTGCTGGCTTCGCCGCGCACCCGCATCGAGCTGAACTGGGAGGTCACCGACCTCCTCAAGACCGCAGGGCGGCAGGCGGCAAGTTTGCTGGCGCTGATGCAGTCGACCGAGGCGCTCTTGGAGGCGCGCAAATTTCAGGCCTTCAGCCGCATGTCTGCCTTTGTGGTGCACGACTTGAAGAACATCGTGACCCAGCTCTCGCTGATGGTGAAGAACGCCAAGCGCCTGGGCCACAACCCCGAGTTCCAGGCCGACATGCTGATGACGGTGGAGAACTCGCTGGACCGGATGCGCCAGCTGATGCTGCAGCTGCGCGAGGGGTCTGCGCCCGGCGGCAGCGCGGTGGGGGTCGACCTGCACCGCATCGCCCAGGAACTGGCGACGGCCGCCGCACGCCGCGGCCGCGCGCTGGAGCTGCGGCTGAGCCAGCGGATGGCGGCACGCGGCCACGTGGATCGGCTGGAGCGGGTCATCGGGCACCTGGTGAACAACGCCTTCGACGCCACCGAGCCGGGGCAGTCGGTCTGGATTCAGATCGAGCGCTTGGGCAGTTTTGTGCGGGTGGAGGTGGGTGACAAAGGCCTGGGCATGCCCGCCGATTTTGTGCAGAACCGGCTGTTCAAGCCATTCCAGACCACCAAGGCCGCGGGCATGGGCATCGGTGCTTACGAGAGTTTTCAATACGTGCAAGAACTGGGCGGCAAGGTCCAGGTGGACAGCAAAGAAGGTCGGGGCACGGTGGTCACCCTGCTGCTGCCGCTGATGGAGTCGTTTCAGACGTCCGATCTGCACACAACGGAGACAGCATGAATTCACACAAGGGCCCACAGCTGCTGATCGTGGAAGACGACCTCGCTTTGCAAAAACAGATCAAGTGGTCGCTCGACCAATTTGAGTCGGTCACGGCCGATGAGCGCGAAAGTACGCTGAACCAGCTGCGCCAGCACGCGCCGGCCGTGGTCACGATGGACTTGGGCTTACCACCCGATGCCGACGGCGTCACCGAGGGTTTCAAACTGCTGGAGCAGATGCTGGCCGCTGCGCCGGAGGTGAAGGTGATCGTTCTCACCGGGCAGAACGGCCAAGAGAACGCGCTGCGCGCGGTGGCCATGGGTGCTTACGATTTTCTGGCCAAGCCCTTCGAGCCCGAGGTGTTGAACCTGACGGTGGAACGGGCGTTTCGCCTGCATGAGCTGCAGGCGGAGAACCGCCGGCTGCAAGCCATGCGCCAGCCCGACAGCCTATCGGGGTTGATCACGCGCGACCCGCAGATGCTGCGTGTGTGCCGCACGATCGAGAAGGTGGCCGACACCGGCGCCACCGTGCTGCTGCTGGGCGAAAGTGGTACCGGCAAGGAGGTGCTGGCGCGTGGCCTGCATCAGGCCTCCAACCGGCGCAATGAGCGTTTTGTGGCGATCAACTGCGCAGCAATCCCGGAAAACCTGCTCGAGAGCGAGCTGTTCGGCTTTGAGAAGGGCGCGTTCACCGGCGCGGCGAAAACCACGCTGGGCAAGATCGAGACCGCCCACCGGGGCACGCTGATGCTCGACGAAATTGGCGATTTGCCGATGCCGCTGCAGGCCAAGTTGCTGCGCTTCCTACAGGAACGGGTGATCGAGCGGCTGGGCGGACGCCAGGAGATCGCGGTGGACGTGCGCATCGTCTGTGCGACCCATCAGGATCTGAAGCAGCTCATCACCGAGGGCCGGTTTCGCGAAGATCTTTACTACCGCCTGGCCGAAATTGTGCTCAACATCCCGCCGCTTCGTGCGCGCGTGGGCGACGCGGCTTTGCTGGCGCATGTGCTGACCAAGCGATTTGCCAGCGAGCAAAAGCGGGGCAGCCTCTCGCTGGGGGAAAGCGCCTTGCGCGCCATCGAAGCACACCACTGGCCGGGCAACATCCGCGAGCTCGAAAACTGCCTCAAGCGCGCCTCCATCATGGCCGACGGCAGCCAGATCACCGCTGAAGACCTGAGCCTGGCGGCCAGCGACGCGGAACTGGCACAGGCGTCACTGGATTTGCGCACGGTGCGCGAGGAGGCCGAGCACAAAGCGGTGATCGCCGCGCTGGCGCGCGCCAACAGCAATGTGCTGAAGGCTGCCGAGTTGCTGGGCGTGAGCCGGCCCACGTTGTACGACCTGATGCATCGGCTTGGCCTGAAGTGACCCCTTTGCCAGCGCCACACTTTTTGTGACACAACCCACTTTTGTGACCCAGGAGGACTCCATGAACCGCAATCCCCTCACCACCCGCCTGGCCCCCGTCGCCCTGGCCATCACCATTTTCTTGGCCGGCTGTGGCAACAGCGACCCGCAGAAGATGGTGGCGTCGGCGCGCGACTACATGGCCAACAACGACACGCCAGCGGCGATCATTCAGCTGAAAAACGCGCTGCAGGAAAAACCCGATCTGGCTGAAGCACGCTTTCTGCTGGGCAAGGCTTTGCTGGCCAGGGGCGATGTGTCGGGCAGCGAAATCGAGCTGCAAAAGGCGCGCGATCTGGGCTACGCCGCTGATGAGGTCACGCCATTGCTGGTGCGCACCCGCATTGCGCAGGGCCAGTTCAAGCAGGTGACCGACGAATTTTCCAAGGTGCAACTCACCACGCCCGAGGCCAACGCGGAGCTCAAGACCATGCTGGCCGTGGCCTGGCGTCAGCAGAACAACGAGCAGGATTTCGAGACGAGTTTGCAGGAGGCGCTGCAGGCCAAGCCCGACTACGCGCCGGCGCTGATCGAGCAAGCCCGCCTGCGCGCAGCCAAGGCCGATTTCGACGGCGCGCTGGACATCCTCGACAAGGTGATCGCCCAGGACCCGAAAAACGCCGACGCGCTGAAGTTCCGCGGCGACATCGAGCTGCACGGCAAGCGAGACCCCGAGCGCGCCCTGGCCGCCTACCGCGCGTCTGCCGAGGTCAAGCCAAATTTCGCCGACGGCCAGGCCAGCGTGGTCCGGCTGCTGCTGGGGCAGGGCAAGAACGACGAGGCAGCGACCGAGCTGGACACACTGGGCAAATTCGCGGCCGGACGCCCGCAAACCTTGTACCTGCAGGCGCAGCTGGCGTACCAGAAGCGCGATTTCAAGGGCGCGCAAACGCAGATCCAGCAGTTGCTGAAGATCACCCCGGACATTCCGATTGGTCTGGAGCTCGCGGGTGCGATCGAGTACCAGCTCAAGTCCATGGGGCAGGCCGAAGTGCTGCTCAGCAAGGCGTTGCAAGGGGCTCCAGGGCTGAATGTGGCGCGGCGCTTTCTGGTGCTCACCTATCTGAGCTCTGGGCAGATCGATCTAGCGGCGGGCGCCTTGCCCGTCGATCTGGACAGCGCGGCCCTCGACCCGGCCATGCTGTCGGTGGCGGGGCGGGTGTACATGGTGAAGGGCGAGTTCGAGCGGGCGCAGCAGTTGTTTGCCCGCGCTTCCAAGCTCGATCCGAACGACCCGGCCAAGCGCGCCTCGGTGGCCATCAGCCAGCTCATGCTGGGCAAGACCGATGTGGCGCTCAACAGCCTGCAGGCGATTGCCTCGGCCGACGATGGCGTGGTGGCCGACCTGGCGCTGATCAACGCCCACATGCAACGCCGTGAGGTCGATCAGGCCCTGACCGCGATCGACGCGTTTCAGAAGAAGCGGGCGAACGACCCGCTGCCGCTGCAGCTGCGCGGCCGCGCTCTGCTGCTGCGCAACGATCTGCCGGGCGCCCGCCAGGCCTTCACGCAGGCCCAGACGTTCAACCCCGACTACTTCGCCGCTACCGCCGCATTGGCTGCGCTGGACATGGTCGAGAACAAATCAGCCGATGCCTTGAAGCGGATCGATGAGGTGTTGCAACGCAACCCCAAGAACTTTCAGGCGTTGCTGGTGCAGGCCGAAATCCTGGCTCGTAGCGGCGGTTCGCCTGATGAGATGGCCAAAAAAATCCAGCAGGCGGTGGACGCTGCGCCGAGCGAAAAGATGCCGCGCTTGATGCTCGTGGAGCAGTTCCTGCGCCGCAACGACGCCAAGTCGGCGCTGTCGGCTGCACAAAACGCAGCGGTGGCCCAGCCCGAAGTCCCGGAAATCATTGACGCGCTGGGCCGTGCCCAGACCGCAGCCGGCGAGTACAACCAGGCCCTGAGCACGTTTGGCAAGCTCGACGGCCTGCTGCCCAATTCGCCGCTGCCGTCTCTGCGCCGCTCCATGGTCAACCTGGCCAGCGGTGACAAACCCCAGGCGATGCAAAACCTGCGCAAGGCGCTGGAGGTGAAGCCCGATCTGCTGGAGGCCCAACGCAGCCTGGCCAGCCTGAGTCTGGACACGCAGAAGCCCGCCGAGGCGCTGGCGATCAGCCGCACCGTGCAGAAACAGCGGCCCAAGGAAGGCGTGGGCTACATCCTGGAGGGTGACGTGCACGCAGCGGGCAAAAACTGGGACCAGTCGGTGGAGGCCTACCGCGCTGGCCTGAAGGCCGCGCCCGGCCCGGAACTCGCGATCAAACTGCATACCGCCCTGACGCTGGGCGGGAAAGCGGCCGAGGCAGAGCGCTTTGCCGGCGACTGGATGAAGGGCAACCCGAAAGACGCGGCCCTGTCGCTCTACCTGGGCGACCGTGCCATTGCCACCAACAAGCTGGCCGATGCGCAGCGGCTTTACGGCCGGGTGATCGCGCTGCAGCCGCGCAACGCGGTGGCGCTTAACAACCTGGCCTGGGTGGCGGGGCAACTGGGGCGCGCCGACGCGGTGGCGCTCGCCGAGCGGGCCAACGAGGCGGCGCCGAATCAGCCGGCTTTCATGGACACACTGGCCATGCTGTGGTCGGACAAGGGCGACCACGCGCTGGCGCTGGATCTGCAGAAAAAGGTCGTGGCGCTGCAGCCCAACGCGCCGCTCTTCAAGCTCAACCTGGCGAAGATTCACATCAAGGTGGGCGACAATGACGCTGCCCGCACGCTGCTGGCGGAGATCTCGGCGCTGGGCGACAAATTCGCCGGCCAGGCCGAGGTGGATAAGCTCAGGCAGGGGCTGTGATGGCGGCAAAATACGGGCTTTTCATGGAGCCGCTCTGGTGATGTCGCTTTCTTTTCTTCGCTGCTGCTTCCCCTGGTTGCTCCTGCCGCTGCTGGCCGGGCCAGCGCGGGCGGATCTGCCCGCCACCATTGCCCGCCTAAAACCCTCGGTGGTGCTGGTGGGCGTCTTCAAGGCCACCAACAGCCCGCGCTTTCAGTTGCGGGGCACTGGCTTTGTGGTGGGCCGGGGCGAACAGGTGATCACCAACGCCCATGTGCTGCCTGGCCATCTGGGGGAGGACGATGCGCCCGCGCTGGTGGTTCAGGTGCGGGGGAGCGACGGTGGCTGGCAGATGCGGTTCGCGCAGCTGGAGGAGCGCAACGTCGAGCACGATCTGGCCCTGCTGCGCTTTGACGGACCAGCGATTCCCGCCATGGTGATTGGCGACTCGGCCCGCGTGCGCGAGGGCCTTGAGCTGGCTTTCATGGGTTTTCCGATCGGCGGTGCGCTTGGGTTTTCGGTGGTGACGCACCGTGCCATGGTCTCGTCCATCACCGCAGCGGCGCTGCCCAGCCCCACAGCCGATCGCCTCAAGCCGCAGGCCATTCGCGGTCTGCGCGATGGCACTTTCAACATCTTCCAGCTCGACGCCACCGCCTACCCGGGCAACAGCGGCGGACCGCTGTTCGACCCCGAGTCGGGCGCGGTGGTGGGGGTGGTGAACATGGTGCTGATCAAAGGCACCCGCGAGTCGGCGCTGAGCAAGCCCTCGGGCATCACCTACGCGATTCCTGCGGTGTATGTGAAGGCCTTGCTGGATCGGTACCCATGAGCGAGGCGGTGGAGCGGGTCGATGCGCTGGTGATCGGCGCCGGCGTGGTGGGGCTGGCGGTGGCGCGCGCCCTGGCGCTGGCGGGGCGCGAGGTGATGGTGCTGGAGCGCGAAGCCACGATCGGCACGGGCACCAGTTCTCGCAACAGCGAGGTGATCCATGCTGGCATTTATTACCCCACCGGTTCGCTCAAGGCGCGGCTGTGTGTACAGGGTAAGGCCATGCTCTACGCGTATGGTGCCGAGCGCGGCATTGCGCACCAGCGCTGCGGCAAGCTGATCGTGGCCAACACGCCGAGCCAGTTGGCGGCCTTGCCAGCCATCATCGACAAGGCGCGCGCCAACGGCGTGGACGATCTGGCGCTGCTCGATCGCGCGCAGGCGCAGGCGATGGAGCCGGCGCTGCAATGCCTGGGCGCGGTGTGGTCGCCCTCGACCGGTATTGTCGACAGTCACGCGCTGATGCTCGCGCTGCAGGGCGACCTGGAACACGCAGGGGGGTTGGTGGCCTGCCACGCGGTGGTGCAGTCGCTTGCTGCGATCGAAAACGGTATCGAGGTGTTGACCGTTGACGGCCTGCGGCTGCTGGCGCGCACGGTGGTGAACGCAGCGGGCCTGGACGCCTGCGCGCTGGCCCGCCGCACCGACGGGCTGGACCCGCGCCATGCGCCGCGTGCCTGGTACGCCAAGGGCAACTATTTCACGCTTTCAGGGCGTTCGCCGTTCCAGCGCCTGATCTACCCCGCCCCTGAGCCCGACAAGCACCTGGCCGGCTTGGGTGTGCACCTCACCATCGACCTGGGCGGGCAAGCGAAGTTTGGCCCCGATGTGCAGTGGACCGATGACCCGCTGGACCTCCAGGTCGACCCGGCGCGCGGCGATGCTTTCTATGCCGAGGTGCGGCGCTACTGGCCCGCCTTGCCCGATGGCGCGCTGCTGCCGGACTACGCGGGCATACGCCCCAAAATCAGCGGGCCGCACGAACCAGCGGCCGACTTTCTCATCCAGGGCCCTGCGGTGCACGGTGTGCCTGGGCTGGTGAACCTGTTGGGCATCGAGTCGCCTGGCTTGACCAGCGCGCTGGCCATCGCCGAGCGGGTGCGCGACATCATCCAGCGCGGCGCGCCTTGATGGCTTCGGCCGAGGCCCGTACCAGCGCCGGGCCCTGGTAGATCAGGCCGGTGTAGATTTGCACCAGATCGGCCCCGGCGGTGATTTTGCTCACTGCGTCTTGCGCACTCAGGATGCCGCCCACACCGATGATGGGAAAACGCGGACCCAGGCGCTCACGCAGCTGGCGGATCACCGCGTTGCTCATGGCCAGCACCGGCGCGCCGGACAGGCCGCCAGCCTCATCGGCGTGGGGCAGTCCCGCCACCGCGTCGCGGCTGAGCGTGGTGTTGGTGGCGATCACGCCCCAGTTTTGGTTCGGCTCGCCCGCGCTATCGACCCCGTAGCGCAGCAGCGTGGTGGCGATCCCCTCGATTTGCGCAGCGTCCAGATCGGGTGCGATTTTCAGGAACACCGGGATACGCCGCCCGGTTTTCTGGGCCAGTTGCTCGCGCCGCTCAGAAACCGCGCCCAGCAGGCTATCCAGTGCAGCATCGCTTTGCAGGCTGCGCAGATTCTGTGTGTTGGGGCTGGAGACGTTGACCGCGACGTAGTCGGCGTGCGGATACACACCATCGAGACAGGTGAGATAGTCGTCGGTGGCGCGCTCGATCGGCGTGGCGGCGTTTTTGCCGATGTTCAGGCCAAGCAGCATAGGCGCTGCGCCGCCTGGTTGGCGAAAGCGCGCGCGCTGCACGTTGGCGATGAAGGCGGCCAGCCCTTCGTTGTTGAAACCCAAGCGGTTGATCAGCGCTTGGCGCTGCGGCAGGCGGAACATGCGCGGTTTGGGATTGCCCGGTTGCGCCAATGGCGTGACCGTGCCCACCTCCACGAAACCAAACCCCATGGCGGCCAGGCCGTCGATGCAGCGGGCGTTCTTATCCATCCCAGCGGCCAGGCCCACGCGGTTGGGAAAGCGCAACCCGGCCAGCGTGAACGGGTCGGCGACCTGGCGCTCGCTGTAGAGACAGGTCAGCGGCGAGTGTTGCAGGCGCGCGATGCTGTGCAGGGTGAGATCGTGCGCGGCTTCTGGGTCGAGCCCGAAGAGAAAGGGTCGGGCCAGGCCGTAGGGCAGGAGAGGCATCTGAAACAAACTCCGGTTTGAAAACTCCCTCTTCAGGGAGATAAAATTTGCTTGATTTTCTTAAAAAAGAGCGAGCCCCTTCCAAATTCTCTTCTTCAGGGGCGTAGATTGAAACATGACCCAAGACGAACTCAAGACCCTGGTTGGCCAAGCCGCGCTGCAGTATGTGATTCCCGGCGAGATTGTCGGCGTGGGCACTGGCTCGACAGTGAACAAATTCATCGACGCGCTCGCTGCCCTCAAGGACCAGATTCCTGGCGCCGTCTCCAGCTCCGAGGCGTCTACTGTGCGCTTGAAGGCGCTGGGCATTCCCGTGTTCGAAGCCAACGCGGTGGGGGAGATTGCGGTCTACATCGACGGTGCCGACGAGATTGATGCGCATGGCTTCATGGTCAAGGGCGGTGGCGCGGCGCTCACACGCGAAAAAATCGTGGCTGCGCAGTCGGTCCGCTTTGTCTGCATCGCCGATGAGTCCAAGCTGGTGAAAGCGCTGGGCGCGTTCCCGCTGCCGGTCGAGATCATCCCGATGGCCAGCGCACGGCTGGTGCGGCAGTTCGAAGCGCTGGGTGCTCAAGCCCGTGTGCGCCTGAAAGACGGCGCGCCACTGGTGACCGACAACGGCCAGCACATTCTGGACGTGACCGGGCTGCAGATCACCGACCCGCTGGCCTTCGAGAGCGAGGTCAACCAGTGGCCTGGTGTGGTGACAGTGGGTGTGTTTGCACACCAAAAGGCCAGCGTGTGCCTGTTGGGTACCGCCGCTGGTGTGAAGACCTTGACCTTTTAATCTCGATTTTTCAAGGCGCCAAGGCGGGCTTGCAGTCTGCCGCTATCGGTTTGCCTTCAAAGTGAAAACATCGGCGCTGTTGCTTTGAAGGCAAATCGGCATCAGAAGCGAATACCAGCCGGGTTGCTCACCGGTGGCGCCACGGGCACTTCGACCGGGCGCGGTGGTGCTGCGCTGGAGATGGGCGGTGCGCCCGCTGCGGGTGGTGCTGCCACGGGCTTGGCCGCCACCAGCGGTGCGGGTGCCGGGCGGCGGTAGTTGCCAGGCAGTGCCGAGGTTTTGGGGTAGCCGGCCGCGTCCAGGAACTGGGTCCACTCGGTATCTGAATAGCCTTTGATCTGCTGACCGCCGATGGTGAGAAAGGGCAGTGACGCTTCTCCGCTCAGACGCTTGAGCGCACCACCGTCTTCAGGCGTATTGATCAATTTTTCAATGTAAGGAATACCGCGTGCGTTGAGCAGGTTGCGCCCGCTGTTGCAGGGCGCACATTCTTTGGCGGTGTACAGCGTGACCGGGTAGCGGGCCACCACTTGGCGCAGTTGAAACGGCAGCTGGGCGGCGCTGTCTGGTACCGAAGAGGCGCCGGTCGAGCCCACGGCGCGCGCATCGGCGGTGGTCGGTGGCTGATCAGAGAAGGTCACCCGGCCATCTGGCCCGACAATCCGGTAGACCCCCTGGGCACTGGCCGAGACAGCTGCCAGGCCAAGCACCAGCACCAGCCCGGTTACGGTCCAGACCCTGGCGCAACGTTGTGCTGACCGATTGTTGATGGCGTGTGCGGTGGTCATGTCAGGTCCTATCGGCAAGCCTTTGAAAAATGCATCGCGCCCACCCAGCGTGTTTAACGTGAAATAACTTGCATGCTTCGGGGCGCAAGCACCTGCGTGCATGAAGTTAGGTCATGCCCTGGTGACGCAGCAGCGCGGCGATGTCAGGCACGCGGCCGCGGAAGGCTTTGAACGACTCCATGGCAGGTCGACTGCCGCCCGCTTCGAGCACAGCCGTACGGTAGCGGCGTCCGGTGGCCACGTCCAGCGTGTTCCGCCCGTTGGCCGTGGCAGCCTCCTCAAAGGCAGCGTAGGCGTCGGCTGATAGCACCTCGGCCCATTTGTAGCTGTAGTAACCGGCCGAGTAGCCCCCG
>JBLIJY010000028.1:0-12338 GCA_047636095.1 Hydrogenophaga sp.
CGCCACCGGTGGCGGCTGCCGTTCGCCGCCATCACGCTCGGCCATGTGGTGCTGGCGGTCAACGCCCACGAGATGCACCGATGGCGCGCGCACGAGCGGGTGCATGTGGCGCAGTACGAGCGCTGGGCCCCGCTGTTCCTGCCGGCCTACCTGGCGTCCAGCCTCTGGCAGTGGGCGCAGGGCCGGCACGCCTATTGGGACAACCCGTTTGAGGTTGAAGCGCGGCGGCTTGGTGGGCGTTGATGGGCTGCTTTCGACCCATTGCAGCCGCTCAACTTCACGATACGAACGACCTTTGACCTGCGGTGGTGCCGTGAGTGGTGGCCAAAAATCCTTTTCAGACCCATGGCTTTGAAGCGTGTCGATGCCTCAAAAGAGTGTCGCTGGTCGGCGAAGTGATTCCGTTCACCTCGACCTCGACAAAGCGAGCTGAGTCTTGCGGAGAAAAGCGGTTCTCGCTTGCCCTGAAAAGCGCTTCGACCATCTTTTCTCTCTGTCGTCCACCGAAAGGAACACCATGACCAATTTCGCTGATCTGCGTGCACTCTTCATCAATACTTCACTCACGCGCGAGCCCAAGAACAGTCACACCGGGCTGCTGCTCGATGCAGCAGCTGCCATCATGAAGAAGAACGGGGTGGTGGTGGAGCATGTGCATTTCGTTGCGCATCACTGTCCTCCCGGCATCTATCTCGACATGACCAAGCACGGCTGGCCCAAGGATGATTGGCCAGCGATCTGGGAAAAAGTCAAAGCCGCTGACGTCCTGATCGTCGGCACGCCCGTCTGGCTCGGAGAGGAAAGTTCGGTTTGCCGCATTCTGATCGAGCGGCTCTACGCCATGTCCGGTGAACTCAACACCCTCGGTCAGTCGATCTACTACAACAAGGTCGGCGGCGCCGTCATCACCGGCAATGAGGACGGAGTCAAACACGTGGCAATGACGATTGCATTCGCCCTCAACCACCTTGGCTACACGATCCCCCCGCAGGCCGACTGTGGATGGATTGGTGAGGCCGGCCCGGGTGCTTCGTACGGCGATGAGAATGACGATGGCAGCCGTGCTGGCTTCAACAACGATTTCACGCAACGCAACACGACGATCATGACCTGGAACTGCATGCACCTCGCGAAGATGCTGAAGGCCGCTGGTGGTATCCCAAATCGAGGCAACGACCGCAATGCCTGGAAGGCAGGTGAACGCTTCGGTTTCGAGAACCCGATTCGGAAAACCGGGTCGTGAATCGATCGCCTGATGCCCTCCGTGGGGCCTTCCCGCACGCAGTCAGATAACGGCCTTCTGGGCAGCACGGCCACTCTCCTGGTCGATACTGAGCCAAGGGCCTAAATCGACTTCCTCTAGCGGGGACTGTGGCCCTGCGGCAGAGGGAGTCGTGGTTCTAAAGACACGTTCGGAAGCGTTGTGCGTCCGGGGGTGGCGTAGCCGGAAGCACCGTCGAAACGAACAGACCGCAGCTTCTCTCCCGTGTTGCGGAGGATGCCCAAGAAGGCAACCAGCCCTCGGCGAAATCGGTCGGAGAACCAGTCCTGCTGTACGACCGCCGCTGGCCGATCTCCGTCGGCCGGCTCTCTGAACTGCTCGCCCCGAAGCGGCCAGTCAGGATACGTTCTTGAACGTCAGCAAAGTGGCGTCGAACTCGTCTGACAGAGTACCCGGCATCGGCCACATGCAGCCAGTCGCGATGTCAAATCCGATGACCGTTTCAGGCCTTGTTTCCGCTAGGCGCGCATTGAAGGTAGCTGCCTCAAACCAGATGTTTACCGGAACACCGGAGCTCGCCAATCCCTGCTATTCAAGACCTTGCAGCGTGGCGATCAAGGGGCAGTTGACGTTGCCCCGCGCGGCACAACAGCGATCCACCAGATCGACCAAGGCCGTTTCAATGCGCTGAAGGTCGACCAGCTTCGCGCGCACATCTGTCAGCTTCAACTCTGCCTGCTCCCGAGCTTCGTTGCAGTGGGCGCCATCTTCCAAAGTCAGCAGCTGTGCGATCTCATCCAGACTAAAGCCCAATCGCTGTGCCGACTTGATGAACCGCACCCGCCCCAGATCTTGTCGTCCATATCGGCGCACGCTGCCAGACAGTCGTTCGGGCTCGTGCATCAGGCCCTTGCGTTGGTAAAAGCGGATGGTCTCAACACCGACCTGCGCCTGGATGGCAAGAGCGCCGATGGTCAGATTTTCAAAAGATGTGTGCATGACGCTTGACTCCGTACCTAAGTACAGAAGTATCCTTCAGCCATGAGCACCATGCAAACCAAGTCGATCAGCGACAGAACGGGGCTGCGCAGCCTGATGGCTGGCGGGCTTGCCGCGCTCCTGGCATCCACTTGTTGCCTGGGGCCGCTGGTTTTGATTGCGCTCGGATTTTCAGGTGCTTGGATCAGCAATCTCACTGTTTTGCAGCCCTATCAACCGATTTTCATCGGAGCGGCATTGGTCGCATTGTTCATGGGTGGGAAACGCATATGGCGTCCTGTAGCCCAGTGCGCGCCGGATGAACTCTGTTCAGTGCCGCGCGTGCGGCTGGGCTACCAAGTCCTCTTTGTTGGGGTCTGGGCGCTGCTGCTCATGGCGCTGGTTTTCCCACTGATCGCACACTGGTTTTACTGAAAGGACGTTCCCATGAAGTTCCCCGCACCATCACACGCAAGAAGGGTTCTCGCTTCTGCAGGAGCGGCCGTCATCCTCGTGGGTGCATCCTTCTTGGCCAGCGCAGCCACAAAGACTGTGACTTTGGCGATTCCCACCATGGACTGCCCGGTGTGTCCACTCACTGTGAAAAGGGCCTTGTCCAGGGTGCTTGGTGTCAGCCAAGTTGAAGTGAGCTACGAGAAGCGGCAAGCCGTGGTGATGTTTGACGACACCAAAGCCGATGTCAGCACATTGACCGAATCGACCAAGAATGCGGGTTACCCCTCCACGAGGGTGGAGGCGGCGAAATGACGGCTGTCACGCTGGAGTCCACGCTGACTTGTCCTGAGTGTGGGTTTTCCAAGAGCGAGACGATGCCCACGGATGCCTGTCAATGGTTTTACGAATGCACCCATTGCCACGTCTTGCTGAAGCCGTTGGCGGGCGATTGTTGCGTGTACTGCTCTTTTGGCTCAAATGCCTGTCCGCCGGTTCAGGAAAACGGCAAACAGAGTGGGTGTTGCGGGTAGCTGTCCATGCATGAAACAACTGCCCTGAGACAGCGAGATTCGAAGCACTCGCGGTGAGCAGAACGGTTGGTCTTTTGCAGCGCCTTGTGCATGCTGTTGGCTGTGGTCGTCAACAAACTGCTGCACTGGGTCGATTGCCGGCCCACACGAACGGCTGCTGACCGGCCCACGATTTTTGTGGCTCTGGCGCTCCGGTCCTGCTCTTCGGTGACCGGCAGTTTCCCGTCTGGTTCTGTCGGTCAGCCAGCGAGCTCGAACGTCGGTAGATGGCCGGTAGCAGCATTCCCCTGCGCATTCCTCATCGCCGCGGCCTCACCCACCACCAAGCCGCGACCACCAACACCGCAAACCCGGTGTACACCGCCACGAACACCCACCACGGCGCTTCCCAGTACAGCAGGCGCGAGAGCCAGTGTTCGATGAAGCTTTCGCGGTAGCTCGCCTCGCCGGCGATGCGGCGCAGGTCTTGTTCCCACACGGTGAGCGGGCACAGCTGGCCCAGCCAGGCCTGAGCGGCAATGAAGGCCATCAGCAGCACATGGGCGAGGCGCAAGGGGAAGCGGCGCACCCAGGCCCAGCCGCGCACGCCGCCCACCAACACCAGCGGCAGCAAGCCGACCACAAACAGCACCACGCCCACGTGCAGCGCGAGCAGGGCGTCGGCCAGCAGGGTGGCGAGGGTGGGGCTCATGGGGCGATGTTGCCTGTTGGGGGCTGCCCGGTCAAAAGCGAAGGGTCAAAAAAGCCGCCATCGCACAGGGCGAGGCGGCTTTCACGCAAGGCCTGAAAGATCAGGCGGCGCGACAGATCACTTGGTGGACATGCAATCCGCAACCACTTTCCACTTGCCGTCCTGGATCTGCGACATGCGCGAGGCGTTGTTGCCCAGCCGCTCGGTGGGGCTGAAGGTCATCTCGCCAGTGCCGAACATGTCGGGCGAGATCACCATGGTGTCCACGGCCTTGATGAAGCTTTCGGTGGTCAGGTTGGCGCCTGCCTTGCCCGCTGCTTTGAGAAACGCGTCGATCAGCTGGTAGCCGTAGACCGAGAAAACGGTGGGCTCTTCGCTGAACTTGGTCTGGTACTTGTGGGCCCAGAAGCGGATCTTTTGCGACGGATCGTCGGCGTAGGGATGCTGGGTGGCCATCATCGTGCAAAGACCGTTCATGGCTGGACAACCCGCGCAAGGCGATGGCCGGTGCGCTGCTGCGCCTGGAGATTGCGGTGACGCAGGAAGAGCTTGACCATGCCTTGAATGCCCCGCGCCTGGGCTGGTGGCCCGACTGAGCGCGGTTATGGTCGAGCGGCTGGGCGAGCTCGGGCAACCAAACCATGGCCGGGTGCTTTTGCAGCGCTTGGCGCGCGCTGGCCCGGTTGAATTTGCGACGGCCGATTCGGGGTTGTACCCAGCGTGGGGGCTGTGCGCTCAATCGCCAAAGCCGTCTCAGGCCGCGTCCAGCTCCAGCGGTCGCGGCTTGCCCAGCGCGTCGATCGCCACGTAGGTCAGGCTGGCTTCGGTCACTTTCACGTACTGGCCTTGTGCGGCAAAGCGCTCGGCGAACACCTCCACCCGCACCGTGATCGAGGTTCTGCCGATACGCTCCACATGCGCAAAAAAGCTCAAGATGTCGCCCACCCGCACCGGGTGCTTGAACACAAACTGGTTCACCGCCACCGTGGCCATGCGGCCCTTGGCGTAGCGCGCGGGCAGCACCGAGCCGGCCAGGTCCACCTGCGCCATCACCCAGCCGCCGAAGATGTCGCCGTTGGCGTTGCAGTCGGCTGGCATGGGGATCACCTTGAGCACCAGGTCGCGGTCAACGGGCAGCTGGCAGGCGGTGTTTGGGGTGGCGGGCGGACTGGATTCGGTGGACATGGGCACAATCAGGTGTTAACAATTTGTCATTGTCTCGCATGCGCCCGTCTTCCTCTGCTTCTTCCTCCATCGGCACGGGCGCGCAGCCCAAAGAGCAGGACCAACCCAAAGGCCGCTCCGACTGGGCCACGCTGTCCCGCTTGCTCCCTTATCTCTGGCAATACAAGTGGCGCGTGATGATCGCGCTGGGTTTTATGGTGGCGGCCAAGATGGCCAATGTGAGCGTGCCGCTGCTGCTCAAGGAGCTGGTCGATTCGATGACCATCCAGCCCGGCAGCGTCGAGGCGATGCTGGTGGTGCCGCTGGGGCTGTTGCTGGCCTATGGTGGCCTGCGCCTGTCCACCGCCATCTTCACCGAGCTGCGCGAGCTGGTGTTTGCCAAGGCCACCGAGGGCGCCACGCGCAGCATTGCCTTGCAGGTGTTTGGTCACTTGCACGCGCTCAGCCTGCGCTTTCACCTGGACCGCCAGACCGGCGGCATGACGCGCGACATCGAGCGCGGCACGCGCGGTGTGCAGTCGCTCATCTCTTACTCGCTCTACAGCATTTTCCCCACGCTGATCGAAGTGGCCATGGTGCTCGCGCTGTTGGGCACGAAGTTCGACATGGGCTATGTGTGGATCACGCTGGTGGCGCTGGTGCTCTACATCACCTTCACCGTGATCGTCACCGAGTGGCGCACCCGCTTTCGGCGCGAGATGAACGAGCTCGAATCGATCAGCCAGACCCGTGCGATCGACTCGCTGCTCAATTTCGAGACCGTCAAGTACTTCAACAACGAGGCCTTTGAGGCGCGCCGCTACGACGAGGGCCTGGAGAAGCTGCGCCTGGCCCGCATCAAGAGCCAGACCACGCTGTCCATACTCAACGCCGGCCAGCAGCTGGTGATTGCCACCGCGCTGGTGCTGATGCTGTGGCGCGCCACCCAAGGCGTGGCCAGTGGCGAGATGACGCTGGGCGACCTGGTGATGGTCAACGCCTTCATGATCCAGCTCTACATTCCGCTGGGTTTTCTGGGCGTGCTGTACCGCGAGATCAAGCAAAGTCTGACCGATCTGGACAAGATGTTTGTGCTGCTGGAGAAGGAACGCGAGATCGCTGATGCGCCCGGCGCCAAAGGCTTGCTGCTCGACGGGCCGCCCACGGTGCGCTTTGAGAACGTGCACTTCAGCTACGAGCCGGCACGCGAGATTTTGCACGGCGTGAGCTTTGAGATACCAGCAGGAAAAACGGTGGCGGTGGTCGGGCCGTCGGGGTCTGGAAAATCGACGCTTGCACGCCTCTTGTATCGGTTTTATGACGTGGATGGCCCCCACGCTCCGCCGCTGCGCGGGTCGCTGCCCCCCGAGGGGGCTGTTTCGCCTTGGGGCGGCCCGGCGGCGAAACTGGGCCCCCACGCTGCGCCACCGAGCGAGTCGTTGGCTGGGCGCATCACCATCGCCGGTCAAGACATCCGCCAGGTCACGCAGGCCAGCGTGCGCCAAGCCATCGGCATCGTGCCGCAAGACACGGTGCTGTTCAACGACACCATCGAATACAACATCCTCTACGGCCGGCCCGACGCGGGGCACGACGCGGCGGTGGCGGCGGCCCAGGCCGCGCACATTCACAGCTTCATCGAACGCCTGCCCAAGGGCTACGCCACCCCGGTGGGCGAGCGCGGCCTCAAGCTCTCGGGCGGTGAGAAGCAGCGGGTGGCGATCGCGCGCACGTTGCTCAAAAACCCGCCGATCGTCATCTTCGACGAAGCCACCTCGGCGCTGGACTCGGCCAACGAACGCGCCATTCAGGCCGAGCTCAAGACCGCCGCGCGCAACAAGACTTCGCTTGTCATCGCGCACCGCTTGTCCACGGTGGTTGATGCGCACGAGATCCTGGTGCTGGTCAACGGCGACATCGTCGAACGCGGTCGTCACACCGATCTGGTGGGGCGAGCGGGTGGCGTCTATGCTGAAATGTGGGCCTTGCAACAAGCTTCACAAGAATAAAAAGGAGAGAACCCTCCGGCGTGCGTGTCTCGTGCCAGGACACCGCTGAACCGGCTTGGCCGGGCAGCCAGTGTCGCCCCTTTGAGGGGGTGGCGCGCGCAGCGCGACGCGGGGGTGAGTCGATGGAAACCAAGTGGCTGGAAGATTTTGTGAGCCTGGCTGAAACGCGCAGTTTCAGCCGCTCGGCGCAGCTGCGCCACGTCACCCAACCGGCTTTTTCTCGGCGCATCCAGGCGCTGGAAGCCTGGGCGGGCACCGATCTGGTGGACCGCTCGTCCTACCCCACCCGGCTCACGCCGGCTGGCAAAACGCTGCACGGGCAAGCGCTGGAGATGCTTCAGGCATTGCAGACCACGCGGGCCATGCTGCGGGCCCACACCGCAGCGGCGCAAGACGTGATCGAGTTCGCTGTGCCCCACACCCTGGCCTTCACCTTTTTCCCCGCCTGGCTCTCGGGCCTGCGCGAAGTCTGTGGACCGATCAAAAGCCGGCTGATCGCACTCAATGTGCACGACGCGGTGCTGCGTTTGGTCGAGGGCAGCTGCGACCTGCTGATTGCCTACCACCACCCTGGCCAGCCGATCCAGCTCGATGCCGAACGCTACGACATGCTGGCGCTGGGTCAAGAATTGCTTGCGCCGTATGTGAAGCCCGACGCCGAAGGCCGACCGCTGTACGCGCTGCCGGGCCAGGCGGGCCACGCCGTGCCTTACCTGGCCTACGCCCCCGGTGCCTACCTGGGGCGCGCGGTCGATCAGCTGCTCAAGCAAAGTGCCACCCCGGTGCACCTGGACCGCGTGTACGAGACCGACATGGCCGAGGGATTGAAGGCCATGGCGCTGGAAGGGCACGGCGTGGCTTTTCTGCCCGCCAGCTCGGTGCGCAAGGATGTGCGCGCCAAAAAGCTGGTGCCTGCCGGGCTGGGGCTGCAGGCCACGATGGACATCCGCATCTACCGCGAGCGGCCCCACTCGCGCAAGGTCAAGCGCTCGCTGGAGCAGTTCTGGTCTGATCTTCAAAACCGTGTCGTCACCACAGGTTAAGGCGCTCGCCAGCTGTTTGACCCGCTAGCTCCCCCGATAAAAACCGCTGTGGCTAACGCGAAACAACCCTCGTGCTTCGGGGTGTAAGCACCCGCTTGCGTGAAAGCCAGCGTTGTGTATAAGATTTTGCTGCTCAATTCACATGAGAGGACTGTCATGCCGGTTGCACGTTGGATCACAGGCTCGGTTTTGCTGGTCGCCACCAGCTTTGCGTTGCCGGGCCATGCCAGCCCGCTGCTGGACAAGGTGAAAAACGAAGGCCGACTCACGATCGCCCACCGCGACGCCTCCATCCCCTTCTCTTACCTCGACGCCCAGGGTCAACCGGTGGGCTACGCGATGGACATTTGCCGCCAGATGGCACGGGCGATCCAGACCTCGCTGGGTTTGAGCCAGTTGCCGCTGGACTTTGTTCAAGTTACATCGGCCAACCGCATCGAAAAAGTGGAAAAGCAAGACGCCTTGCTCGAATGCGGTTCGACCACCAACAACGCCAGCCGCCGTGAGAAAGTGCATTTCGCGATTCCCCACTACATCGCAGGCGCGCGCCTGCTGGTGAAGGCCGACAGCCCGATTGACAGCATCGACAGCCCGCAGCTCCAGCGGCTGGTCTCCACCAAGGGGTCTACCCCGGTGACTGCGGTCAGGCGCATTGCGCGCGACAAAGGCCTGAAGTTCACCATCGGTGAGGCCGACGGCCATTTGCAGGCGCTGGAGATGGTGGAACGCGGCGAGGCCGATGCTTTTGCGATGGACGATGTGCTGCTCTATGGCCTGGCCGCCACCCGCCCCGACCCCAAGGCGCTCAAAGTGGTGGGGCGGTTCATCACCATCGAACCGTTGGCCATCATGTACCCCAAGGGTGACGAGGCGTTCGGCAAAATCATCAACGATGAGATGCGTCGCCTGATCCGCAGCGGGGAGCTGCAAACCATCTATGCCACTTGGTTCGAGCGGCCCATCGCGCCCAAAGGCGCGGTGCTGAACTTGCCGCCCAGCCACCTGTTGCGCGATCTGTGGAAGTTTCCAAGCGCCAACATGCCCTGAGTGGTTCCGAGCGCTTTTCAATCGGCGGGTTTGCGACAATCACCGCATGAACACCCCCGCCATCGTCGCACCCACCGACACCCTCACGCTCACCCGCCCCGACGACTGGCATCTGCACCTGCGCGACGGAAACGCGCTGCACACCACGGTGCCACACACGGCGGCCCAGTTCGCCCGCGCCATCGTCATGCCCAACCTCCGGCCGCCGGTGACCACCGCGGCGCAAGCGCTGGCCTACAAAGCGCGCATCGAAGCGGCGGTGCCCGAAGGCATCGCATTCGAGCCGCTGATGACGCTCTACCTCACCGACAACCTGCCGCCCGACGAGATCGCGCGTGCCAAAGACGCTGGCGTGGTGGCGCTCAAGCTCTACCCGGCCGGCGCCACCACCAACAGCGACGCCGGCGTGACCGATATCCGAAAAACCTACAAAACGCTGGAGGCGATGCAAAAGGCGGGGGTGTTGCTGCTGGTGCACGGTGAAGTGACCAGTCCCGAGATCGATTTGTTCGACCGCGAAGCGGTGTTCATCGAGCAGCAGCTGGAGCCGCTGCGGCGCGACTTTCCCGAGCTCAAAATCGTGTTCGAGCACATCACCACCCAGGAGGCGGCGCAGTACGTGGCGCAGGCCGATCGGTTTCTGGCCGCCACCATCACGGTGCATCACCTGCTCTACAACCGTAACGCGCTCTTCACCGGCGGCATTCGACCGCACTACTACTGCCTGCCGGTGCTCAAGCGCGAAACCCACCGCCTGGCGCTGGTGACGGCGGCCATCGGCGGCAGTCCGAAGTTTTTCCTCGGCACCGACAGCGCCCCGCACCCAGCGCACCTCAAAGAACACGCCAGTGGCTGCGCCGGCTGCTACACCGCCCACGCCGCGCTGGAGATGTACGCTGAGGCCTTCGATGCGGTCGGGGCACTCGACAAGCTTGAAGGCTTCGCCAGCTTCTTCGGCGCTGACTTCTACGGCTTGGCGCGCAACACCGACACGGTGACGCTCAAGCGCGAAAACTGGACCCCACCTGAGAGCTTCGCCTTCGGTGAAGCCCAGCTCAAGCCGCTGCGTTCGGGGGAGACGCTGGCGTGGCGCTTGCTGGACTGACAGCGGGCCAATTCTCGTCTGAGCCAGCGCCTGACTGGCACCAACCCTGGTTCAACCGGGTGGCCGATGCGGGCCGCTTGACGCTGCAAGTCTGCGGTGCAGGCAACGGTCTGGCCAACGCGCTGTCGCGCCAGCTCCCTGCCGACGAGCGGCTGTGCTTTGTGCCCCAGTCCGACCTGCCCCCCGGCACCGCCTACGAGCAGCACATCTCCACCACTGGGCGCGTGCCCACCCGCGACAACCTGCACGATTTCTTCAATGGGCTGATCTGGCTGCGGTTCCCGTTGACCAAACGGCGCTTGAACCAGTTGCAGGCGCAGCAGATCGCGCTGGCGGGTATCGCCAAAACAAGCAGCCCGGTGCGCGGCCCGGTGCGCGACGCGCTCACGCTGTTCGACGAAAATGCCGCGCTGCTTCAGGCGCCAGATGCGATCTGGCAGGCCTTGCTGGCGCGCGACTGGCCGCGCCTGTTTGGCCCACTGCGCCCGCTCTGGGCCGAGGCGCGGCTGGTGTTGTTTGGTCACGCCTTGCTGGAAAAACTGGTCACGCCCTACAAGTCCATCACCGCCCACGTCTACCGCGAGCCGGTACCGAGCGCGCTGGGCGACGATCTGGCGCGGTGGGACGCCTGGCTGGCCGATCGGTTGATCGCCAGCGAGCTGGCCAGCAAGCCCTTCACCCCGCTGCCGGTGCTGGGGGTGCCCGGCTGGTGGCCAGCCAACGAAGACCCGGCGTTCTACCGCGATGCCACGGTGTTTCGACCGGCGCGCGCCGAGGCGCAGGTCTTGACGGGCACACCATGCACAAAAAGCCGGACTTGAAACCACCAGCGACCAGCCCCCATAGGGCTGGTGTGCCTGTCCCGCTGCCTCACTTTCCCGCTGTCCCGCTGTCCTTCTTTCTGGAGCCTTCATGAAACGCATCCTGCTTTTCGTCCTCACCAACTTCGCTGTGATGGCGGTGCTGCTGGTCACCACCCGCATCCTGGGGGTCGACCGCTTCCTCACCCAGAACGGGCTGAACATGACCGCGCTGGCCGGCTTCTCGCTGGTGATCGGTTTCGGCGGCGCGATCATCTCGCTGCTGATGAGCAAGCCCATGGCCAAGTTCAGCACCGGCGCACGGGTCATCAACCAGCCGCAGACGGCTGATGAGGCCTGGATCGTGCAGACGGTGGAGAAATTCGCCCAGAAGGCTGGTATCGGCATGCCCGAGGTGGCGATTTTCGAGGGTGCGCCCAACGCGTTCGCCACCGGCGCCTTCAAAAATTCGGCCTTGGTCGCGGTGTCCACCGGTCTGCTGCAAAGCATGACCAGGGAAGAGGTTGAGGCGGTGATTGGCCACGAGGTGGCCCACGTGGCCAATGGTGACATGGTCACCATGACGCTGATCCAGGGCGTGATGAACACCTTTGTGGTGTTCTTGAGCCGCGTGGTCGGCTATGCAGTGGACAGCTTTTTACGCCGTGGCAGCAACAGCAACTCGGGTCCCGGCATCGGCTACATGGTCACCACCATCGTGATGGACATCGTGCTGGGTTTCCTGGCCGCCATTATCGTGGCCTGGTTCAGCCGCCAACGCGAATTTCGGGCCGACGCTGGCGCCGCCCAGCTCATGGGCCGCAAGCAGCCCATGATCAACGCGCTGGCCCGCCTCGGTGGCCTGACACCCGGCCAGCTGCCCAAGACCATGCAAGCGCTGGGCATTGCTGGCAGCCTGGGCCAGCTGTTCGCCACCCACCCGCCGATGGCGCAGCGCATCGAGGCGCTGCAAAAGCTCTGATCGGCGCTGCGGGCGCACACAAAAAAGGCGACTCTCGGAGTCGCCTTTTTGCTGTGTGCTGTGTACTGCGTTTGGGGTGGCGGATCAGTGACGCTGCCACTTGTCGGGCCGCCCATCGCCATCCCGGTCGAAGCGCGGCCGCTGCGACTTGCCACGGTCGCCGTCGTCGTGCCACGAATGACCTGGGCGCTGGTAGCCAGGCGCCTGACGTTCGCGGTTGATGTAGATCACCTGCGGAACCACTGGATAGCTGGGCACAAACTGGGTGCCGATGGTCACGCGGGTCGCCGGGGCCGGGTAGATCACCTGGG
>JBLIJY010000029.1:0-12308 GCA_047636095.1 Hydrogenophaga sp.
CAAACCGATCGGCGCTGCGGCGCTGTTCAACGCCGTCAACAGCGGCGTCGCACGGCACACGGGCAGCACCGCCAAGGTGATCGAGTCCACCCGGCTCGATACCGCCCTGGGCCGCTGGCTGCCAGGGGTGCGGGTGCTGGTGGCCGATGACAGTGACATCAACTTGGAGGTGGCCAGGCGGATGCTGGAGCGCGAAGGTGCGCAGGTGCAAACCTGCATCAACGGGCGCGAAGCGGTGGACCTGCTGCGCCAACAGCCTGACAGCTTTGACGTGGTGCTGATGGACGTGCAGATGCCGGTAATGGACGGGCTGCAGGCCGCCCGGTGCGTGCGCGGCGAACTGGGCTTGACCGATCTGCCCATTGTGGCGCTGACCGCCGGGGCACTGACAGAGGAGCGCAAGCGCGCGATGGCGGCAGGCATGAGCGACTTCCAAAGCAAACCGATCGAGCCCCAAATGCTGGTGCGCACCCTTCGCCGGCTGGTGGAAGGCCGGCGGGGCGAGGCCTTGCCCTTGCAAGCGAGCGAGCAGCGCACTGCGCTAACGCAGGTGAGTTCGAAAGCAAAGGCATGGCCAGCGCTGGCGGGCATCGATACGGCCATAGCGGCTGAGTTCATGGGTGGCGACTGGTCATTGTTCGCCTCCGTCCTGCAGCGGCTGCCAGGCGATTTCGCCGATCTGATGGCGCCAACACAGGCCGAGCCCGATCAGGCCGGGCGCGCTGCGCTGGTGGCGCAGGTGCACAAGCTGCGCGGCAGCACAGGCACGCTGGGCGCGGTGGAGATTCACCGACTGGCCAGCGAAATAGAAAGCGCACTGCGCACGCCAGGAACCCCCGTGCAGCCGCTGCTGCAACGCCTGGCGCAGGCGCTTGTTGATCTGCGGGAGGCCGCTGCGCCGCTGCTGGCCGCCGAGGCGGACCGTCGAGCCGACAGCTTCTCGCATGGCGATGCGGCACCGCTGAGCACAGCGCAGCGAGACGAGCTGGCCAACCTGCTTCGGCAAAACGACCTCGCGGCGATGGGGCGCCTGGAAGAACTGGCGCCAGCGCTGTACGCCAGCCTGGGGGCTTGGGCTGCCAAGCGGTTGCTGGACGCCGCCTCGACGCTGGATTTTGAACAGGCTCACCAGTTGCTGATGTGAGCTGGGGCCGCCCGCCCCGCAGCGCGTCAGCGACCCAGCACTTGTTGCACATCGCTGAGCCACGCTTGCCCGATGCGCTGGCCCAGCTGCTCGTAAACCGGCTGCACCGCCGCGCGAAGCTTGGCGCGTTGCGCTGGTGACAAAGTGTGCACCTGGGTGGTGCCAGCGCGGCGCAGAGCGCTCAGTGCCTTGTCGTTTTGCTGATCGGCGATCTGGTTGCCATAGGCCAGCGCGTCGCGCAGCGCTTGCGCCAGCAGCGCGCGGTCAGACTCGGGCAGGCTGCGCCAGAAGCGCTGGCTGGTGATCACCGCGTAGCCCAGGTAGGCGTGCTGGGTCAGGCTCAGGTCTGACTGCACACGGTCCATGCGCTGGGTCCAGAAATTGGAGAGCGGGTTTTCGGTGCCTTGCACGATCTGGCGCTGCAGCGCGTCAAACGTCTGGCTGAACGGCAGCGCCACCGGTGTGGCGCCGAGTGCGCGCATCTGTGCTGCGATCACCCGCGAGCCCTGCACCCGCATGCGCAGACCCCGGAAGTCGATCGGTTCCAGCAGCGGCCGGTTGGCGCTCATGTGTTTGAACCCGTTGTCCAGGTAGCCCAGTCCCACCAGTTGCTGGCGCCCGAGCCCGGCGAGCAGACGCTGGCCCAGCGGACCCTGGGTGAGCCGCTGCACCTCGGCCAGGTTGTCAAACAGAAAGGGGAGATCAAACAGCTCGAACTCGGGCACACCAACCCGCCCAAACTTCGACAGCGAGGGCGCCAGCATCTCCACCGCGCCCACCTGCAGCGCTTCGATCTCGTCGCTGTCGCCATAGAGCTGCGCGCTGGGGTAGATCACCACCCGGATGCGCCCGGGGGCGCGCTCGGCCACCAGTTGTGCAAAGCGCTTGACCGCCAGACCTTTGGGCGTGTCCTCAGCCACCACATGGGCGAAGCGGATCGTGAGCTCAGCCTGCGCCGGGGCGCTCGCGAGCAGCGCCAACCCGGCCAGCAGCAGCGCGAAACCGCGTCTCGCAGCGGGCCGCCAGGCGGGGACAGACAAGCGGGGGCGCATGGACATGGGGTCGCTATGCTAGCGCCAGCCGCGCACCCACCGCCGATGGATTCCAACCCCGACAACACGCCATTCGATTTCGACCTCCTGCAGCGCCCAGCCGGCGCTGGGGTGGGCCGAGTGCGCCGCGCCGCGTTCTGGCTGCTGGGCTTGCTGGCGCTGCTGGTGGTGGCGGTGGTGGTCAGTCTGGTGCTTTATTTGCAGCGCTTTGAGACCGAGGAAGACCTGCGGCGCCAGAGCGCCGACGCCCAGTGGCTGGAGCAGGGCGCCCGCTTCCATTTCAGCCGGCTGGAAGACGACCTGCAGGTGCTCGCGCACCGCACCCGTGAGGCCCCGGGGACTGCGGCCATGCTGTCTGCGGTCAATGCCGGGTTGCTGCTGCGCGAGCCCGGCGTGGTGCAGGCCCAGGGCTGGCTGCCCGCACAGCCCGACGCGCTGGCCGATCGCCCGATCGCTCGGCGCTTGCTGGTCGACGCGGCCGATCCGGTCAACGCCGAGATGCTGGCGGTGATGCAAGACGTGGCCAGCGGGCTGCGCCGCCCCGCTTATGCGGGCCCGATGCGCGCCATCGGGCAACCGGGCCAGGTCGACGCGGCGATGGTGGTGTGGCTGGCGGTGCCGCTGTTTGACGAAGGCCGCTTCTCGGGCAGTTATCTGGCCCGGTTGTCGCTGAGGCAGGCGGTGGACGCCTTTATCCCCGTCTGGTTCAAAGACCAGCATGAGATGGGCCTGCTCGATGGCTTGCAGCGGACGCAAGCGGGCAGGCTCGACGAGCGCAGCCGTCAGGCCGCGCTCGACCTGCCTGGCACCGACCTGGCGCTGCGGGTGCGCACCACCACCGTCGACGCGCCCACGGTGCCGCGCACGTTCTTTTTGGTCGCGCTCGTCTGTTTGCTGGGCATGCTCGCAGCGCTTTATGCGCTGCGGCTGGACTTCCAGAAGCGCCAGCGGGTCGAGCGCGCGCTGCAAGCCCAGGTGGCGTTGCGCAGCGCGATGGAAAACGCCGCCACCATCGGCCTGCGCGCCTGGGATCTGAAGGGCCGCATTCTGTACGTGAACCGCGCGTTTTGCCGCATGGTGGGGTTCGAGCCAGACGAGCTGCTCGGGCGCAGCGCACCCATGCCCTACTGGCCGACGCACCAGGTGGCCGAGCTCGATCTGCTGCACCGCGACGTGATCGCGCAGGGCACCGAAGAGGCGGGCATCGAGGTGCAGTTCCAGCACAAAACCGGGCATCTGGTGGATGTGCTGATCCACGAGGCGCCGCTCAACACCGCCGACGGCCAGCCGCTGGGCTGGATGAGTTCGGTGCTCGACATCAGCGAGCGCAAGCACGCCGAGCGCATCGCTGCGCGCCAGCAGCAGAAACTCGAAGCGTCGGGTCGGCTGGTGGCGATGGGGGAGGTGGCTTCGACCCTGGCCCACGAGCTCAATCAGCCGCTGGGCGCACTCAGCGGGTTTGCCGCGGGGCTGGTCAACCGGCTCAAGGCGGACCGCATCGACCCCGAAGAGGTGCTTCGTGTGGCTGAACGCATGGAGCAACTGGCCGCCAAATCGGGCCGGATCATCCAGCGGGTGGGCGCTTTCGCGCGGCGCCGTGAAATGACCCGCCAGCGCATGGATCTTGTGCCCCTGGTGCGCCGGTTGGTGGAGCCTTTGCAGACGGCTGGCGGGCTGAGTCTGCGCTTGAGCTGGCCAGCGGCGCCGGTGTTCATCGATGGTGATGCCTTGCTGCTCGAACACGCGGTACGCAACCTCTTGGCCAACGCCAGCCATTGGGCTGGCCAGTCTGGCGCCCATCCGGCCTGGGTGGGGTTAAGCGTGTGCAGCGCTGGCGGGTTTGCCGAGCTGGCCGTCACCGACAGTGGGCCAGGTGTGGCACCCGAGGGGCGCGATCAGATATTCGGCGCCTTCTTCAGTGGCCGAGCGGATGGCATGGGCATGGGCTTGGCGATCTGTCGATCGGTGGTTGAAGCCCACCGTGGCCAGATCGAGGTTGGGGTCGATCCCAGTGGCGGGGGTGCCTGTTTCACGCTCAAATTACCGCTCTCTGAAGATTCGGACCTATGACGCGCCAAGATCCTGCCATTCATGTCGTTGACGATGACCCCGACTTCCGCGATGCCCTCGCCTGGTTGTTCGATTCCCGTGGCCATCAAGTGTGCGCCTGGGCCTCGGGCCAGGCATTTGTCGACATGGCGCGCGGCTTGAACGGGCAATGGCGTCCAGCGGTGGTGTTGCTGGACATCCGGATGGAGCCGTTGTCGGGCCTCACCACCTTTGGGCTGCTCAAGGAGCTGGGCTGCCCTTGGCCTGTGCTGTTTCTCACCGGTCATGGTGATGTGAGCATGGCGGTGCTGGCGGTGAAAAACGGTGCCTGGGACTTTCTGGAAAAGCCGTTCCAGGACAATGAGCTGGTGGACAAGGTCGAAGCCGCGCTGGCACGCATCCAGAGCGGCGACGCGCGGCTGGAGCAGCAGCTGCGCCAGGCCATGGCCAGCCTGAGCCAGCGCGAGCGCGAGGTGCTTGAGCAGCTGCTGCAAGGCCACTACAACAAGAACATCGCTGAGCACCTGGGCATCACGCCGCGCACGGTGGAGTTCCACCGCGCCAACATCTTCGAGAAGATGGGGGTGCACTCGGCGGTAGAACTGGCGCACCACATGGGGCGCTTTCGCCTGACCTGAAGGTGCTCGCCCTGACCCCCGGGCAGCCACGGAGTCGGCTTGTCACCCTTGGGGGAAGGCGCGAAGCGGCGCAGGGGGCTACTGATAGCTGCGCGCGTCCTCGATCACCTTGCCGTCGTTGGGCAAGCTGCCCGGGCGCACCATCTGCACCTGCGAGCGCAGTTTGGTCACTTCGCGCACGGCGGCTTCGATCTGCTCGCTCAGGCCGTCGATCTCCGTGCTGGTTTCCACCTGCAGGCACATCTGGTCGTTGGCCATTTCGCCGCTGACCACCAGCCGCGCTTTGTGCACCTCGGGAAAACGCCGCGCAATCTCAGCCACCTGCCCCGGGTGAACAAACATGCCCTTGACCTTGGTGGTCTGATCGGCGCGGCCCATCCAGCCCTTGATGCGTGGCGCGCTGCGCCCGGTGGGGCAGGGGCCGGGCAGCATGGCCGAGAGGTCACCGGTGCCAAAGCGGATCAGTGGGTAGGCCGGGTTGAGTGTGGTCACCACCAGCTCGCCCACCTCCCCCTCGGGCACCGGGTCGCCGGTGCCCGGTCGCACAATCTCGACGATCACGCCTTCTTCGAGCACCAGTCCCTCGCGCGCCGCCGTCTCGTAAGCCACCAGACCCAGGTCGGCGGTGGCGTAGGTTTGGTAGACGTCGACGCCCCGCTCCTTGAACCAGGCGGTGAGGCTCGGTGGGCAAGCTTCGCCGCCCACCGAGGCCTTGGTGATGCAGCCGATGTCCACTTGGGCCTCAGCGGCTTTCTCCAGCAGGATGCGCAAAAAGCTCGGCGTGCCGGTGTAGGCGTTGGGCAGCAGGTCTCGGATGGCTTCCAGCTGCTGCTCGGTCTGACCGGTACCAGCGGGGAACACGGTACAACCCACCGCCAGCGCGCCCGCTTCCAGAATGAAAGCGCCCGGTGTCATGTGGTAGCTGAAACTGTTGTGCACCAGCTCGCCCGCGCGAAAGCCGGCTGCGTAGAGGGCGCGCCCAGTGCGCCAGTAGTCGGCCTTGTGGCCCTCGGGCTCGTAGATCGGGCCGGGGCTGGCGAAGATGCGCGACATGGTCCGCCCGCGCACCAGCGCAGAAAAACCGCCGAAGGCATCCCCGCCTTGCGCGCGCAAAGCCTTCTGGCGTTCCAGCAGTTCGTGCTTGCGGGTGACCGGCAGCTTGGCCAGCGCTGCGCGGCTGGTAACACCGCTGGCGTCCACGCCGCCCAAGATCTCTGCCAGCGCAGCGCTGTGCGCTTGAGCATGCGCGATCTGCCGGGGCAGCGCAGCCAGCTGAGACGTCTCCCGCTCAGCAGGGGTTCGGGATTCCAGGTCGTCGTAAAAGTTGGTCATGGCGGATGCAACAAAAATGTTCGTGTGAGATGCCTTCAACCCAGGGCGCCGTGGAACCGGCTCCGTCGGGCCACCAGCGCCGCCCCCTTGAGGGGGTGACGCACCGAAGGTGCGGCGCGGGGGTGTTTCCTGCTCTGTGCGGGGGTGTGCCACAAGCCCGAGAAGCGTTGGCTTGCTATGCGAGCCAGCGCTTGCGACGCTTGTACGACTTCACGTCCTTGAACGACTTGCGCTCGCCGCCGCCCATGCCGAGGTAGAACTCTTTCACGTCTTCGTTGTTGCGCAAATCGGCCGCCGCGCCGTCCATCACCACCCGGCCGCTTTCCATGATGTAGCCGTAGTCGGCGTACTTCAGGGCCATGTTGGTGTTCTGCTCGGCCAGCAGGAACGTCACCTTTTCCTTGGTGTTCAAGTCGCGCACGATGTTGAACACCTCTTCCACCAGCTGCGGCGCCAGGCCCATCGAGGGTTCGTCGAGCAGCACGATGCTGGGGTTGGTCATGAGTGCACGGCCGATGGCGCACATCTGCTGTTCGCCGCCCGAGGTGTAGGCGGCCTGCGAGGTGCGGCGCGTTTTCAGGCGCGGAAAATAGTTGTAGACCTTCTCCAGGTTGCGCGCGATCTCGGCCTTGTCGGTGCGGGTGTAGGAGCCGGTCATCAGGTTTTCCTCGATGGTGAGGTGGGCAAAACAATGCCGCCCCTCCATCACCTGGACCACACCCCGGTTGACCAGGTCGGCCGGTGTGAGGTTTTCGATGCGATCGCCGCGCAGCTCGATGCTGCCCTTGGTGACCTCGCCGCGCTCGCCCTTGAGCAGGTTGGAGATGGCGCGCAGCGTGGTTGTCTTGCCTGCGCCATTGCCGCCGAGGATGGCCGCGATCTGGCCATCGGCCACCGTCAGTGAGACGCCCTTTAGCACCAGGATGACGTGGTTGTAGATGACCTCGATGCCGTTGACGTTGAGGACGGGCGTTGGCTTGTCTGTGGGCGTGCTCATTGAAATTTCCTTGCTAACCATTCACAAGACGCAGCAAGCTGGCCTTGTGAATGGCGGCTGGCAGATGCCAACCACCCCCGCCGCGCTTTGCGCGACCCCCTCAAGGGGGCGCCATCGCTGACCGGCAGAGCCGGGTCTTCGATGTCCCTTGAGGAGCATCCGCTATGCGATGCGGGCCCCTTCGATCAAGACTGGCAGTCGGCGCCGGCGCGCCGGGTCAGCTTTTTCTCGGCGGCGTACTTGTCGGCCGCTGCCTTCACCATGGGGTTGAGGATCTGCTCATCGCCCTGAAGCCAGTCAGACGACCAGACGAACTTGGTGCCGTCCCAGGTGTGCACCCGGGCCCAAGAAGCGCCCATGTGGTCTTTGCAGCTGGTGGAGATCGGGCGCATCACGCCTTTGAAACCGAGCGCGTCCAGCTTGGCCTGGGTGAGGTTCAGGTTTTCATAGCCCCAGCGCGCCTGCTCGCCGGTCATGATCTTGCCCTTGCCAAAGCGCTCCTGGGCAGCACGAACCCCTTCGACCGCGAACATCGCTGCCGTCAGGCCGCGCATGTACAGCACCTGGCCCACTTCCTCTTTCGGTCCGGTGCCCTGGCCCTTGGCGTGCAGCTTGGACAGCACTTCCTTGACCACGTCGGAATTGGGCTCTGCACCGTGCTGCATCATGATGGCGTTGTAGCCCTTGGCACCCATGCCCACGTCTTTCACGTCCGGCTCGGCACCGGCCCACCACACGCCATAAATGTTCTCGCGCGGGTAACCCGTGGCTTGGGCTTCCTTGAGCAAGGTGGAGTTCATCACGCCCCAGCCCCAGTTGATGACGTAGTCGGGGCGGTCGCGGCGGATTTGCAGCCAGGTGGCCTTTTGCTCCACGCCAGGGTGGGTCACGGGCAGCAGGCTGAGGGTGAAGCCGTGCATGGCGGCGCGCTCTTGCAGCACAGGGATGGGCTCTTTGCCGAACGGGCTGTCGTGGTAGACCAGCGCGATCTTCTTGCCCTTGAGCTTGTCCAGACCGCCGGCTTTGTTGCCGAGGTGCTGGATGATGGTGTCGGCCGCGACCCAGTAGGTGCCAGCCAGCGGGAAGTTCCACTTGAACACGCCGCCGTCGGCGGATTCGCTGCGGCCATAGCCGCCGGTGAGCAATGGAATCTTGTCGATCGGTGCTTTTTCCGTCAGCGCGAAGGTGATGCCGGTGGACAGCGGCTGGAACACGGTGGCTCCGCCGTTTTTGCCTTTTAGGCGCTCGTAGCACTCCACGCCACGGTCGGTGGCGTAGCCGGTTTCGCACTCTTCCACGAGCGTCATCACGCCGTTGATGCCGCCTCGGGCGTTCACCAGCTTCATGTAGTCGGCCATGCCGTTGGCAAAGGGCACGCCGTTGGGCGCGTAGGCGCCGGTGCGGTAGACCAGGGAGGGGAAAAACTGTTCCTTGGCTTGCGCGAAAGCAGCGGTGGACACCAGTGCAGACGACAAGCTTGCGGTGGCGACCGCGATGGATAGAGCCAGAGTACGCATCTTCATTTCATTTGTCTCCTAAAAAAACCAACACAAAAATCCAGTGCCTGCTAGTTCAGCGCGCTTGGGGATCGAGCGCATCGGTGATATCCCCATCGGGAATCACCCCTAGGCGCGACGAGCCGCAGTTGCGCCCACCTCAGTGCGGGAAAGGCCATAACCGCAACTTCTGCTTGCCCATGCTCCAGAGCTTGGCCAGACCATGAGGTTCCACGATCAGGAACCAGACGATCAGCGCACCAAAAATCATGAACTCGGTGTGGGACACGGCGGCGGTGGAAATTTCCACGCCGACCACAGCACCTAGAAAGGGCAGGAACTGGTTCAAAAAGATGGGCAACACCACGATGAAGGCGGCGCCGAAGAAGCTGCCCATGATGGAGCCCATGCCGCCGATGATCACCATGAACAGCAGCTGGAACGAACGGTCGATGGAGAAAGCCGCTGGCTCCCAGGAGCCCAGGTGCACAAAGCCCCACAGACCGCCGGCGACACCGATGATGAAAGAGCTGACAGCAAATGCGGTGAGCTTGGCGTACATCGGGCGGATGCCGATCACCGCTGCGGCCACGTCCATGTCGCGAATGGCCATCCATTCGCGGCCAATCGCCGAGCGCACCAGGTTCTTGGCCAGCAGCGCGAACACCACCACGAAGCCCAGGCAAAACAGGTACTTCTCCACCGGCGTGTTGATGGTCCAGCCCATGACCTGAAGATTGGACACCGCCACCGAGCCCGAGGCGCTGTTGTTGGTGAACCAGCTGATTCGCAGGAAGGCCCAGTCGCAGAAGAACTGCGCTGCCAGCGTGGCCACCGCGAGATAAAGGCCCTTGACCCGCAGGCTGGGCATGCCGAACACGATGCCCACAATGGTGGCGAAGAAGCCGCCCGAGAGCAGCGCCACGATCAACGGCATGCCGTCGATGCGGATGTAGGTGTTGTAGGCCATGTAAGCGCCCACCGCCATGAAGGCCCCCGAGCCTAGCGAGATCTGGCCGCAGTAACCCACCAAAATGTTCACGCCGATGGCGGCCAGCGCCAGGATCAGGAACGGGATCAGGATGGCGCGGAACATGTACTCGTCCACCAGGAACGGCACACCGATGAAGGCAAAGGCGATCAGCGCCAGGACCAGCCAGCGGTCTTGCGCAATCGCAAAGATCTGCTGGTCAGCCCGGTAGCTGGTCTTGAATTGGCCGTTTTCTCGGTAGAACATGAGAATTTTCCTATTTATTTCGCTTTGGCAGCTATCAAACGTCCGGAGCGCGGTGTCTTGTTCAGGGCTTCCGTGGAACCGGCTTTGCCGGGCCACAGGGAGCGTTCCCCTCCCGAAGGAGAGGGGGAAGACGCGAAGCGGCGCAGGGGGTGCTTCATGTCAGACGCGGTCGATGATCTTCTCGCCGAACAGGCCTTGTGGGCGGAACAGCAGGAACACCAGTGCCAGCATGTAGGCAAACCAGATCTCGATGCCGCCGCCCACATACGGACCCAGGTAGACCTCGGAGAGTTTTTCACCCACGCCAATGATGAGTCCGCCGATGATGGCGCCAGGCACCGAGGTGAGGCCACCCAGAATGATGACGGGCAGGGCGCGCAACGCCAGGGTGGTGAGCGAGAACTGCACGCCCAGCTTGGAGCCCCAGATGACGCCGGCCACCAGAGCGGTCAGGCCAGCGACAAACCACACGATCACCCAGATGCGGTTGAGCGGGATACCGATCGATTGGGCCGCCTGATGGTCGTCAGCCACTGCGCGCAGCGCGCGCCCGGTGCTGGTCTTCTGGAAGAACAGCGAGAGCACCGCCACCAACAGCGCAGCGACGCAGGCGGCGTACACGTCTTCCAGGTTCACCAAAATGCCGCCCGGAAAGACACCGTCGAGCAGGAACACCGGGTCCTTGGGCATGCCGACGTCAATCTGGTAGATCGCGCTGCCAAACAGCGTCTGGCCGAAGCCATCGAGGAAGTAGGCGATGCCCAGCGTGGCCATCAGTAGCGTCACGCCTTCTTGGTTGACCAGATGGCGCAGCACCAGCCGCTCAACCAGCCAGGCGAGGATGAACATCAATACCGCCGCCAGTGCGAAGGCGATCACATTGCCCAGGATCTTGCTCTCGATGCCCAGCCAGCCCGGAATCCATTCCGAGAAGCGGGCCATGGCCAGCGCGGCAAACAGCACCATCGCGCCCTGGGCGAAGTTGAACACGCCGGAGGCCTTGTAAATCAGCACAAAGCCCAGCGCCACGAGCGAATACAGCATGCCGGCCATCAGGCCGCCGATCAGAGTTTCAAGGAAAAAAGCCATGGTGTTGTCTCCGCTCAGTGGCTCGTGCCGAGGTACGCGCTGATGACTTCTTCGTTGTTGCGCACTTCTTCGGGCGTCCCATCGCCGATCTTCTTGCCGTAGTCGAGCACGACCACGCGGTCGGAGATGTCCATCACCACGCTCATGTCGTGCTCGATCAGCACGATGGTGGTGCCGAACTCGTCGTTGACGTCCAGGATGAAGCGACTCATGTCCTGCTTCTCTTCCATGTTCATGCCCGCCATGGGCTCGTCGAGCAGCAGCACCTGGGGCTCCATGGCCAGCGCGCGCCCCAGGTCCACCCGCTTTTGCAGGCCGTAGGGCAGGGTGCCGACGGCCGTTTTGCGAAAGGCCTGAATCTCCAGGAAGTCGATGATGTGTTCGACAAACTCGCGGTGCTTCTCTTCTTCCCTTTGCGCTGGGCCGATGCGCAGGGCCTGCATCAGCAAATTGCTTTTGATGTGCAGATTGCGCCCCGTCATGATGTTGTCGATCACGCTCATGCCTTTGAACAGCGCCAGGTTTTGGAATGTGCGGCCGATGCCCATCTCAGCCACTTTGCGCGAGCTCATATGGCTGAAGGATTTGCCCCTGAAGGTGATCGAGCCTTCTTGCGGCGTGTAGACGCCGTTGATGCAGTTGAGCATTGAGCTCTTGCCCGCGCCATTGGGGCCGATGATGGCGCGCACCTCGTGCTCTTTCACGTTGAAAGAGATGTCTGTCAGCGCGTTGACGCCACCGAACCGCAGGCTGATGTTGTTGACGTCGAGGATGACGTCGCCAATCTTTTTCTGGTCGCTCATGCTGCTGCCTTCACAGGGGCAAAAATCTTGGCATCGGCCACCTTCAGCGTGGCGCTCACGCTGCCGGTGCGGCCGTCTTCGAATTTCACCTGGGTCTCGATGTACTGCTCGGTTTTGTCGCTGTAGAGCGCATCGATCAGCGGCTGGTATTTATCGCCAATGAAGCCGCGGCGGACCTTGTTGGTGCGGGTCAGCTCACCGTCGTCGGCGTCGAGCTCTTTGTGCAGCACCAGGAAGCGGCTCACCTGGCTGCCGGCGAGCAGCTCGTCACGGCTCAGGTCGGCGTTGACTTTCTCCATGCAGTCGCGGATGAGTTCGTAGACCTCGGGCTTTTGCGCCAGATCGGTGTAGCCGGCGTAGGGCAGGTTGCGGCGCTCGGCCCAATTGCCCACCGCTTCCATGTCGATGTTGACCATCACACAGACCCGCTCGCGCTGGTCCCCGAAGGCCACGGCTTCCTTGATGTACGAG
>JBLIJY010000030.1:0-12186 GCA_047636095.1 Hydrogenophaga sp.
GGCGTTGAAATACACATGGGCGTGGTAGCCGCGGATGGCTGGTGTGTCTTGCAGTGTGGCGTTCATGGTTTTTTTGCGTTGATGGTCTTTTTACACAGACAAACAGCAGGGAGCGCAGCGCACCGCGCGTTCTCTGACCCAGGCTGCCCGCCACGCTACATTGCTGCCATGCCCTTTGCCCTTTTTCCCTGGCGCGCCGCATGCTGATCGACCCAGCCCATGCAGTCCCTGCCGTCCACGCGGTGGCGCGTTTGCGCGCGGTGCGCCTGGCGGCCAGCGCCAAGCCTTTCGTGGCGCGAGGCTCAGGCGGCGGGCGTTGCCCAGCTTGCCGTCTCGTTGTCAGCCATTGCCTGTGCGCGCTGCGCCCGGTGTTGCCCACGCGCGCTGGCGTCTGCCTGCTCATGGGCGATATCGAGACGCTCAAACCCAGCAACACCGGCTGGCTGGTGGCCGACGTGGTGAGCGACACCTGGGCCTTCGGCTGGTCGCGCACCGCTGTCCACCCCGATCTGCTGAGCTTGCTGGCTGACCCGCAACGGCAAGCGTACTTGGTGTTCCCCGGCGAGTTTGCCGACCCAGCTCGGGTGGTGACCGAGCTGCTCGTGGCACCGCTTGTCGACGCAGAGGACACCGACCAGATCACCGAATCGGATTCGAAGCGCCCATTGTTTGTGTTGCTGGACGGCACCTGGGCAGAGGCCCGCAAGATGTTTCGCAAGAGCCCGTATCTCGACCGCCTGCCGGTGCTCAGCCTGCAACCTGGCACGCCTTCCAACTACCGCTTGCGCCGATCGTCCCGCGCCGATCACTTTTGCACCGCCGAGGTGGCCGCGCAGTGCCTGGCGCTGGCTGGCGAAACCCAGGCCGCCGATACCCTCGCGGCTTACCTTGACGTGTTCACCGCCCACTACCTGAGCGTTAAACGCAACCTGCCGCTGGACCGCGAGAGCGAGGCTCATCAGCGCTTGTTGCGTCTGGTGGACTCAGGGGCTTGAGGGGGCGGTGTGTTGGCCATGGGGTTGGCCTGGTGTCCCGATCAGCGCATGCCGTTGCGCTGCGCCAGTTCGACAAACAGGGCGGAATGGTCGAGATCACCCAGACCGTGATCGACCGCCTGGGCAAACAGCTGCTCGAACAAGGTGGTGATGGGCGCCTCGAAGCCCATACCTTGCGCGGTGTACAGCGCGTTGCGCATGTCCTTGAGCTGCACCGTCATCGCCGCGCGCTTGGTGAAGTCGCGCTGCACCATGCGCTCGCCGTGCAGCGCCAGGATGCGGCTGTCGGCAAAGCCGCCGGTGATCGCCTGGCGCACGCAGGCCATGTCGGCACCGCCTTTTTCGCACATCAGCAGCGCCTCGGCCACCGCGCCGATGGTGATGCCCACGATCATCTGGTTGGCCAGTTTGGCGAGCTGCCCGGCCCCGTGGGGTCCCACATGGGTCAGGCGGCCCAGCAATTCCAGCACCGGCCGCGCGCGCGCCACCGCGGCGCTGTCGCCCCCCGCCATGATGGCCAGCGTGCCCGCCTCGGCGCCCACGGTGCCGCCCGAGACGGGCGCGTCCAGGTGTTGCACCGAGTGGCGGGCCAGGCGCGCGGCGTGCTCGCGCGCCTGCGCGGGCAGGATGGACGACATGTCCACCACCAGCGTGCCAGCGCGCAGCGCACCCAGCGTGGCCGGGTTGAGCAGCACGGACTCGACCACCTCTCCGTTCTCCAGCAGCGTGATCACCAGATCGGCGCTGGAGACCGCGTCTGCAGCCGAGTCGCAGACGCTCGCGCCAAAGGGCAGCAGCCGCTCGGCCTTGGCGCGCGAGCGGTTCCAGGCCCGCACCACCACCTCGGCCTCACACAAGCGGCGCGCGATCGGAAAGCCCATGAGGCCGATGCCGAGCACGGCCACGGTGAGGGTGTGGGTGGATGACGGGGAAGAGGCAGAAGTGAGGTGGTCGGTCATGAAGCGGACTCGCAGCAGGGAGAAGACGGGAAGAAAGTGTAGTGGCCTGCTGTACCCCATCGCAGACAATCGCATCACCATGGTCCAAACCAAAAGCACTTCCACCCGCCCCGATCCCGCCTGGCTGGATCGCCAATACAACAACCGCGCGCTGGTCCCCGAACACGCGGCGCACTTCGAGCGCTGGGCGAGCGAGTCCGCCCAGGCGCGCCAAGCCTTGCCTTGCCTGCTCGATCTGGCCTATGGGCACGGTGCGGGTGAGACGCTGGATGTGTTTCCCGCAGCGCCCAAATCGGGCCAGCCACCCGCACCGGTGCTGGTGTTCATTCACGGCGGCTATTGGCGCAGCCTGGACAAATCGGACCACAGCTTTCTCGCGCCCGCGTTCGTCAAGCAAGGCGCCTGTGTGGTGGTGCCGAACTACGCGCTGTGCCCAGCGGTCACCATCCCGCAGATTGCCTTGCAGATGACACAGGCGCTGGCCTGGGTTCACCGGCACATCGGCGCGCACGGCGGGGACCCGCAGCGCATCACCTTGGTGGGGCATTCGGCCGGCGGCCACCTGGTGGGCATGCTGCTCGCCTGCGACTGGGCCAAGGTGGGCGCCGATCTGCCGACAGCGCTGGTGAAAAACGCGCTGTCGATCTCGGGCGTGTTCGATCTGGAGCCGCTCCGCCACACCCCGTTTCTGCGCGATTCGTTGCGCCTGGATGCCCAGCAGGTGCACCAGGCCAGTCCGGCGGGCTTTCCCGCGCCGTCAGTGGCGGGTGGTCGCGGCACGCTGATGGCGGTGGCGGGTACCGACGAGAGCGAGGAATTCGTGCGCCAGAACGCGCTGATTCAAAAGGCCTGGGGCGCTGAGGTGGTGCCGGTGTGCGAAACCTTGCCCGGGCTCAACCACTTCAGCGTGCTCCCAGCGCTGGTGCAACCCCGGCATCGGCTGCACAAACTGGCGTCGGCGCTGCTGAAGAACTGACGCTGTCCCGGCGCGCAGGTGGTCACATTAACAAATGCTCGCCCGCGTTGTCGCCGCCCAAAATCACGTAGTTCACCTTGCGAATGTCCATCAGCCGGGTGCCACCCGAGTAGCTGATGGAGCTCTGCACGTCTTGCTCCATCTCGATCAGCGTGCCCGCCAGCGTGCCTTTAAGGGGCTCCAGGATGCGTTTTCCCTCGACGTGTTTGTACTCGCCCTTGTTGAAGTCGCTGGCCGAGCCAAAGTACTCCTTGAACAGCTCGCCGTCGACTTCCACGGTCTTGCCTGGCGATTCTTCGTGGCCGGCAAAGAGCGAGCCAATCATGACCATGGTGGCGCCAAAGCGGATGCTCTTGGCGATATCGCCGTGGCTGCGGATGCCGCCGTCGGCAATGATGGGTTTGGTGGCCACGCGGGCACACCATTTCAAGGCCGATAGCTGCCAGCCACCGGTGCCAAACCCGGTCTTGAGCTTGGTGATGCAGACCTTGCCCGGACCCACACCGACCTTGGTCGCGTCTGCGCCCCAGGTCTCCAGATCGATCACCGCCTCGGGCGTGGCCACGTTGCCCGCGATCACGAAGCTCTTGGGTAACTTGTCCTTCAGGTAGGCAATCATGTCGCGCACCGTGTCGGCGTGGCCGTGGGCGATGTCGATCGTGATGTATTCGGGCACCAGACCCTCGGCGGCGAGCGCGTCCACCGTGGCGCGGTCGGCGGCCTTCACGCCCAGCGAGATCGACGCGTAAACACCTGCGGCATGCATGCTGCGCACAAAGGCCACGTTATCCAGATCGAAGCGGTGCATCACATAGAAGTAGCCGTTCTGCGCCAGCCAGAGGCTGATCTTCTCGTCCACCACCGTCTTCATGTTGGCCGGCACCACCGGCAGGCGAAAAGTGCGCCCACCAAGTACCACGCTGGCATCGCATTCCGATCGGCTCTCCACGCGGCATTTGCGCGGCAGCAGCAGGACGTTGTCGTAATCGAAGATTTCCATGGTCCAGTTCCTCGTACAAAAAGGGAAAAGGCGCTTGGTCTGAACCGGATTTCTTGCGCGCTCTGGGCGAAAAAAAACCGGGCACATGTGCTTGGGCCCGGTGCGCGATTGTAGGCGGGTCGTCTCTGCGCGGACACCCGCCCTGATCGCCGCGCCGTATCAGGCCCATATGCCAATCCGTATGGCGATCGGCTTTCTACAATCAACGCATGCTTTTTGAAGACACCGTGAACCCCTCGCCGCTGCTCGCTGGCCTCAACCCCGAGCAAGGCGCCGCCGTCACCTTGCCGCCGGAACACTCGCTCATCCTCGCCGGCGCCGGCTCGGGCAAGACGCGGGTGCTCACCACGCGCATCGCCTGGCTGCTACAGACCAGGCAGGTGGGGCCAGGCGGGGTGATGGCGGTGACCTTCACCAACAAGGCGGCCAAGGAGATGATGACCCGGCTCTCCAGCATGCTGCCAGTGAACGTGCGTGGCATGTGGATCGGCACCTTTCACGGCCTGTGCAACCGCTTTCTGCGTGCCCACCACAAGCTGGCTGGTCTGCCCGCCACGTTTCAGATTCTTGACACACAAGACCAGCTCTCGGCGGTCAAGCGCCTGTGCAAGCAGTTCAAAGTGGACGACGAGCGTTATCCGCCCAAGCAGGTTCAGTACTTCATCAGCGGCTGCAAGGAAGATGGGCAGCGCCCGGGCGATGTGAAGGCGAGCGACGAGGAAACGCGCAAGAAGGTCGAGCTGTACGCGCTGTACGAAGCGCAGTGCCAGCGCGAAGGCGTGGTGGATTTTGGTGAGCTCATGCTGCGCAGCTACGAGGTGCTGCGCGATAACGATTCGGTGCGTGAGCACTACCAGCGGCGCTTCAAGCACATTTTGATCGACGAGTTTCAGGACACCAACCGCCTGCAATACGCCTGGATCAAACAGTTCAGCACACCACCCATTGAGGGCCTCACACCGGCCGCCAATGCGGTGTTTGCGGTGGGCGATGACGACCAGAGCATCTACGCGTTTCGCGGTGCGCGGGTGGGCAACATGACCGACTTCGTGCGCGAGTTCCGCGTGGCGCACCAGATCAAGCTGGAACAGAACTACCGCAGCGCCAGCAACATCCTCGATTCGGCCAACCAGCTGATTTCAAACAACAGCCGGCGCCTGGGCAAAAACCTGCGCACCGACGCGGGTGCGGGCGAGCCTGTGCGCGTGTTTGAGGCCACCAGCGACTTCGCCGAGGCGCAGTGGATGGTCGACGAGATGAAGCAGCTGGCGCGCGAAGACATGCCCAGGCGTGAGATGGCGGTGCTCTACCGCTCCAACGCACAAAGCCGGGTGGTGGAGACCGCGCTGTTCAACGCCGGCACGCCGTACCGGGTGTATGGCGGTCTGCGCTTTTTCGAGCGCGCCGAGATCAAGCACGCGCTGGCCTATTTGCGCCTGCTGGAGAACCTGCACGACGACACCAGTTTCATGCGGGTGGTGAACTTCCCGCCGCGCGGCATCGGCGCGCGCAGCATCGAGCTGCTGCAAGACGTGTCGCGTTCATCGGGCTGCTCGCTGCACGACGCAGTCAGCGGCGTGGCGGGCCGTGCCGGCGCGGCGATCGGCGCCTTTGCCGCCAAGATGGACGTGATGCGCGAGCAAACCGAAGGCCGCACCTTGCGCGAGATCATCGAGCTGGTGCTGGCGCACAGCGGCCTGATCGAACACTACCGCGCCGAGCGCGAAGGCCAGGACCGAGTGGAAAACCTGGAGGAACTGGTCAACGCCGCCGAGAGCTTTGTGAGCGTCGAAGGTTTCGGCCGCGATGCGGTGGCGCTGCCGGTGGACGAGCTGGGCCAGCCGCTGACGCAAAGCCCGGTGAGCCAGGGGCTGGACCCGGCCGCGCCGCTGCTGGACGAGCCGCTGGCGCCTGACCAGGAAACCGGTGAAACCCTGAGCCCGCTGGCCGCCTTCCTGACCCATGCTGCGCTGGAGTCGGGCGACAACCAGGCGCAGGCCGGGCAGGACGCGGTGCAGCTCATGACGGTGCACGCAGCCAAGGGTCTGGAGTTTGACTGCGTGTTCATCACCGGCATGGAAGAGGGCCTGTTCCCGCACGAAAACGCCATGAGCGACCGCGACGGACTGGAAGAAGAGAGGCGCCTGATGTACGTGGCGATCACGCGCGCGCGCAAGCGGCTCTACCTCAGCCATTCACAAACGCGCATGCTGCATGGCCAGACGCGCTACAACATGAAGAGCCGCTTCTTCGAAGAGTTGCCCGAAGAATGTTTGAAATGGATCACGCCCAAGCAGCAGGCATGGGGCGGTGGCGGCAGCGCCGGCGGCCACGCGGGTTGGCAAAGCGCAGGGCGCGGTGGTTTCAATCGCGGTGCAGGCGGTGCGCCAGCGACTTTGCAACCCGCCTGGTCACCCGGCTGGGCCTCAGGTAGCGACCCCAAAGGCCTGGGCGGCAAGGCCAACCCCGAGCCCGATCGCGGCACTGACATCAAAGCGGGCCAGAACGTCTTTCACAACAAGTTTGGCGAGGGCAAGGTGCTGGCGCTGGAAGGCGCGGGGCCTGATGCGCGCGCCCAGGTGAGCTTCACGCGCCATGGCGTGAAATGGCTGGCGCTCAGCGTGGCCAAGCTCACGCCGGTGGACGATTGAAGCGCAGCTTGCCCTGGCCGGTCATGGCCGCTACATGACCGCTACGTGGCCTAATGGGCGTTGCTGCGCTGCGGCGTGAGATCGGCGGTGCTGTTCGCCACGGGTGCCAACCACACCCGGTCCAGCACATCGAGCGCACAGGCAATAGGCTCCTCTTGCTGGCGCGACTTGAGGCAGATGAAACTCAGCGTGCAGTCGATGCTGACCTTCTCGTTGATCACCAGCCCATGGCCATGCTTTTCCTGTAGCGCGACGGCGTCACGGCACAGGCTCAGGCCAACGCCCGATCGCACCATGGCCAGCATCGAGCTTTCCTGATCGACCTTCGCGACAAACCGGGGCATGGTGGCGCGTTCACGGTACACCTGCTGCAACAGACGGTGGTGCACCGAGGCTTGGGCGGTGCCGATCCAGGGCAGGCGCGCCAGGCCGTCCCAGTCTTTGTCGGCCATGCGCGCTTCCCAGCCAGGAGGGGCGACTACCCAGTACGCAAAGTCGACCAGGGACCTTTGATGGATGTCTTGTGCAAAGACTTCGTCGCCCGCTTGGGCGATGTGGCCCAGGAAATAGCCTGCGTCCACATCACCGCGCAGCACCCAGTCGCGCACATTGCCACTCATGCCTTGGCGCAACTCCTTCTCCAGCAAGGGGGCCGCCTCAACCAGCGCGCGCAGAAACGCGCCCAGTCGGATGAAGTCCGGGTCAATCACGGTGCCGATGCGCAACCCGCCATGCACCTGTTTGTGCAACTGAGCAGCGGTGCGATCCAGCTCGCTCAAACTTGATATCACTTGCCGCGCGCGCACCACCAACGCCAGCCCGTCATCGGTCAGATCGAGCCCTCTGGACGTGCGGCGAAACAGGGTCAACTGGTAACGGTCAGCGAGTTGTTTCAAGCGCAGACTCAAGGCGGGCTGAGTCATGCAGAGGGTTTCTGCGGCGCGGGTGACATTGCCGAGGTCAGCGACAGCGAGAAAGCACTGCAGTGTTTTGAGGTCGGGGGATGCGCTCATAATTATTTGGATAACTTATATCAATAGCCGCATTATTCATTGGATGCGAGCGATGGGCAAGCCTAGACTGATCCCCAATTCGACGGCATTTCATCAAGCAAGACTGGAGATATCGCATGACACTCGCCCACATTGGCCACTACATCCGCGGCACAACCGTCGCTGGCTCCAGCGGCCGCACGCAGAACGTCTACAACCCCGCCACCGGCGCCGTCAGCGCTCAGGTGGCTCTGGCCGACACTGGCGAAGTTGCCACCGCCGTCGCCGCCGCCCAGGCCGCCTTTCCCGCCTGGAGCGCCATGCCGCCGATCCGCCGTGCGCGCTTGATGAACAATTTCCTTGGTTTGCTCAACAAGAACAAAGACGCGCTGGCCAAGGCCATCACGCTGGAACACGGCAAGGTGTTCACCGATGCGGTGGGCGAAGTCGAGCGCGGCATCGACATCGTCGAATTCGCCTGTGGCATCCCGCAATTGCTCAAGGGCGACTACACCGAACAGGTCTCCACCGGCATCGACAACTGGACGCTGCGCCAGCCGCTGGGCGTTGTGGCCGGCATCACGCCGTTCAACTTCCCTGTCATGGTCCCCATGTGGATGTTCCCGGTGGCGATTGCCGCCGGCAACACCTTTGTGCTCAAGCCCTCGCCCACCGACCCGAGCGCGTCGATGATTTACGCCGACCTCATGAAACAAGCCGGCTTCCCTGATGGCGTGTTCAACGTGGTCCAGGGCGACAAAGTGGCCGTGGACGCATTGTTGGAGCATCCCGACGTGAGGGCCATCAGCTTCGTCGGCTCCACGCCGATCGCCAACTACATCTACGAAACCGGCGCCCACCACGGCAAGCGCGTACAGGCCCTGGGTGGCGCCAAGAACCACATGCTGGTGATGCCCGATGCCGATCTGGAAAAGACGGTGGACGCTTTGATGGGTGCGGCCTACGGTTCTGCCGGCGAGCGTTGCATGGCCATCTCCGTCGCCACCCTGGTGGGCGACGTGGCCGACAAAATCATGCCGATGCTGGTCGAGCGTCTGAAGACGCTCAAGGTCAAGAATGGCCTGGAACTGGACGCGGAAATGGGTCCCATCGTCTCCGCCGCTGCCCACGCCCGCATCACCGACTACATCGCCTCTGGCGTGGAAGAAGGCGCCCAGCTGCTGGTGGACGGGCGCGAGCGCACCGTCGCCGGATTCGAGGGCGGATTCTGGATGGGCGGCAGCCTGTTCGATCATGTCACCCCGGAAATGAAAATCTACCGGGAGGAGATCTTTGGCCCCGTGCTGGTGTGTGTGCGCGTCAATTCGTTTGCCGAAGGCCTCGACCTCATCAATGCGCACGAATTTGGCAATGGCGTGAGCCTGTTCACCCGCGACGGCAATGCCGCGCGTGAATTTGCGCGCCGCGTGCAAGTGGGCATGGTGGGCGTGAACGTGCCGATTCCTGTGCCCATGGCCTGGCACGGCTTTGGTGGCTGGAAGAAGAGCCTGTTTGGCGACATGCACGCCTATGGCGAAGAGGGCGTGCGCTTCTACACCAAGCAGAAATCGGTGATGCAGCGCTGGCCCGAAAGCATCGCCAAAGGCACCGAATTCACGATGCCAGTCGCTCGCTGAGGAGGCCTTTGTGAGCGCCACCGATTTCGACTACATCATCGTTGGCGCAGGCACCGCAGGTTGCCTGCTGGCCAACCGCCTGAGCGCGGACCCGACCAAGAAAGTTTTGCTGCTCGAGGCGGGCAAGAAGGACAACTACCCCTGGATTCATATTCCGGTGGGCTACCTTTACTGTATCGGCAACCCGCGCACCGACTGGCTCTACCAGACCGAGCCCGATCCGGGTCTCAACGGCCGCAGCCTGCGTTACCCGCGCGGCAAAACGCTGGGCGGCTGCTCCAGTATCAACGGCATGATTTACATGCGCGGTCAGGCTCGCGATTACGACGCCTGGGCACAAGCCACGGGTGAGGCCGAGTGGGATTGGCAATATTCGCTGCAGGATTTCAGAGCGCACGAGAACCACTACCGCATGGACGCCGGTGGCGATGCGCCCGAATCGTTCAAGTCGCTGCATGGCGGTGGCGGCGAGTGGCGGGTGGAAAAGCAGCGCTTGCGCTGGGACGTGCTGGAGGCCTTCGCCCAAGCCGCGGTGGAGGCGGGTGTACCGCGCACCGATGATTTCAACGGCGGCGACAACGCCGGCGTAGGCTACTTTGAAGTCAACCAGAAATCGGGCTGGCGCTGGAACACCTCCAAAGCTTTTCTGCGCCCGGCGAGCGCCCGCCCCAATCTCACGGTCTGGACGGAGGCGCATGTGGAGAAGCTCAATTTTTCCAAGCTCGAGGGTCGGCCGCGCTGCATCGGTGCCCAGGTGATTCGAGGCGGGCAGTCGCTGACCGTGCGCGCACACGCCGAGGTCATCCTCAGCGCCGGGGCCATCGGTTCGCCGCAGATCCTGCAGCTGTCGGGCATTGGCGACGCGCCGCATCTGCGCCGCCTGGGCATCGATGTGACGCTAGACCTGCCGGCCGTCGGCCAGAACCTGCAGGACCATCTGCAGATTCGCGCAGTCTTCAAAGTGCAGGGCGTGTCCACGCTCAACACCCTGGCCAACAGCCTGTGGGGCAAGGCCAGCATCGGTCTGGAGTACCTGCTCAAGCGCTCTGGCCCTATGAGCATGTCGCCCAGTCAGCTCGGCGCCTTCACCAAGTCCGATCCGTCCCAGCCCCACGCCAACTTGGAATACCACGTACAGCCGCTGAGTCTGGACGCCTTTGGTGAAGACCTGCACCGCTTCCCGGCGTTCACCGCCAGCGTGTGCAACCTCAACCCGACCAGCCGCGGCAGCGTCTCCATCGTGAGCAACAAGGCCTCGGTTGCGCCGGCGATCGCGCCCAACTACCTCCATACGGACGAAGACCGGCTGATCGCCGCGCAGAGCCTGCGCCAGGTGCGCGAAATCGTGGGTCAACCAGCGCTGGCCAAGTACCAGCCGGTCGAGTGGAAGCCTGGGGTCGAGTTCCAGTCGGATGAGGCACTCGCCCGTCTGGCTGGCGACATCGCCAACACCATCTTCCACCCGGCCGGTACCGCCAAGATGGGCCGCGCAGACGACCCCACGGCCGTGGTCGATCCCTATCTGCGTGTTCGTGGCGTGGACGGTCTGCGCGTGGTTGACGCCAGCGTCATGCCGACGATCACCAGCGGCAACACCAATTCGCCAACGCTGATGATTGCGGAAAAGGCAGTTCGCTGGATCCAGCAGGCGAACACCCGGACCGCAAGGGGAATCGCAGCGGCGGTCTGAAAAAGGCACGGTGCTTTCGCTCACGGCTTTTCCCTGGGGTTTCGACCTAACGGGTGACGGGTGTGCGGGGGCAATTCTAGTGAGTCAAAAAGAGGAGACAAAATGTCAAAGACAATGGAAAGAGGAGGCCGCGTGGACATGCGCGTGTTCTCGTTATCGATACTGCTGCTGGCGGGCGTGGTCGGGCCGCTGCTGCTGTTTCCAGAATCCAGCACGGCCATGATCTCGGCTGCGTTCTCGTTCACCACCGGCACCTTCGGCTGGCTCTACATGGTGGCCGGTCTGGCGGTGGTGGTTTTTCTGATCGGACTCGCCTTCAGCCGTTACGGCAATGCGCGCTTGGGCGGGGCAGACGACACGCCCGAGTTTTCCTACTTCAGCTGGATCGCCATGATCTTTTGCGGTGGCATCGGCATCGGCATCGCCATCGTGAACTGGGCTTGGGTCGAGCCGATCTACTACTACACCGGCCCACCCTTTGGCGTGGAAGCCAAGAGCCAGGCGGCCGCTGAATGGGCCCTGACCTATGGGCAGTTCCACTGGGGCCTGACACCCTAGGCTTTCTACCGCCTGCCCGCAATTTCAATCGCCTATTCCATGTATGTGAAGCGCCAGACGGGTGCACGCCTGTCGGTGGCCGCTCGCGGCGTGCTGGGCAAACATTCCGACGGCTGGGTCGGCGTGGTGCTCGATGCCATCGTGGTGTTCGGCATCGTCGGTGGCGTGGCCACATCGCTGGGCCTGGCCGTGCCGCTGGTGTCCAAGCTCGCTGCCGGCCTGTTTGGCATGGAGACGTCATTCATGCTGGACATGGGCATGCTGTCCTTGTGGACGGTGATGTTCGGCACCAGCGTCTGGTTCGGACTGGCCAAGGGCATCAAGGTGCTGTCCGACATCAACGTGATCATGGCGCTGGCCATGCTGCTCTTCATTTTCCTGGTGGGCCCATCGCAATTCATCGTGGATGGGTGGACCAACAGCTTTGGCCGGATGGCGTCCAACTTCATCTCCATGGCCACCTGGACCGATCCGGTGGGCAAATCCAGTTTCTTCAAGGATTGGACGGTGTTCTACTGGGCCTGGTGGATCGCCTACGCGCCCATGATGGGTCTGTTTGTCGCCCGCATCTCGCGCGGCCGCACCATCCGTGAGCTCATCATCGCCGAGATGGTGTGGGGCTCATTGGGTTGCTGGGTGTTCTTTGCTGTCTGGGGCGGTTAAGTCAGACAACACATATTTCCCATCTCAGAATGCCATCTTGAACTGGCTACCGAAGTTGGTAAGGA
>JBLIJY010000031.1:0-12158 GCA_047636095.1 Hydrogenophaga sp.
CCCGCTGATGCAGGCGCAGGGCAACGAGGAAGAGCAGGCCGCCATCGTGCTGGGCGCCACCGGCTGGCAAACCTTCTGGCGCGTGACCCTGCCCAACATCAAGTGGGGCCTGATCTACGGCGTGATCCTGTGCAACGCCCGTGCCATGGGTGAGTTCGGTGCGGTGAGCGTGGTGTCAGGTCATATCCGGGGCCAGACCAACACCATGCCGCTGCATGTGGAGGTGCTCTACAACGAATACCAGTCAGCTGCCGCCTTTGCCGTGGCGTCGCTGCTGGCGTTGCTGGCCCTGGTCACCCTGGCCATCAAGAGCGTGGTGGAGTGGCGGCATGAGCGCGAGATGAAAACCATTGCCGAGCGGCCGCCCGAGAAGCTCCACACACAGCCGTTGCCCGCAACCGGGGCGGCCTGACCCAAGAAACACAAGGCGAGACAAGACCATGAGCATCCAGATCCGCGACGTCAACAAGCACTTCGGCAACTTTCACGCGCTCAGCAGCGTCAACCTTGACATCGCCTCTGGCGAGCTGCTGGCGCTGCTGGGGCCTTCGGGCTGCGGCAAGACCACGCTGCTGCGCATCATCGCCGGGCTGGAAACGCCGGACACCGGCAGCATCCTGTTCAGCGGCGAAGACACGACCAACGTGCACGTGCGCAAGCGCAACGTGGGTTTTGTGTTTCAGCACTACGCGCTGTTTCGCCACATGACGGTGTTCGAAAATGTGGCTTTCGGCCTGCGCGTGAAGCCGCGCGGTGAGCGCCCGAGCGAAGCGCAGATCAAACAGAAAGTCACCGACCTGCTGAAGCTGGTGCAGTTGGACTGGATCTCCGATCGCTACCCATCCCAGCTCTCGGGTGGCCAGCGCCAGCGCATCGCTCTGGCGCGCGCGCTCGCGGTTGAGCCCAAGGTGTTGCTGCTCGACGAGCCCTTTGGCGCGCTCGACGCCAAGGTTCGCAAGGAACTGCGCCGCTGGTTGCGTCGCCTGCACGACGAGCTGCATGTCACCTCCATCTTTGTCACCCACGACCAGGAAGAGGCGCTCGAAGTGGCCGACCGTGTGGTGCTGATGAACCGGGGCGTGATCGAGCAGGTGGGATCGCCGCAAGAGGTGTGGGACTACCCGGCCAGCCCTTTTGTGTATGGTTTTCTGGGCGACGTGAACCTGTTCCACGGCCGCGCCCACCAAGGCCTGCTGCACCTGGACGGTGTGGACCTGCAAACGCCCGAACACGCCGATGCGCAAAACGCCCAGGCTTTCGCCTATGTGCGCCCGCACGACCTGGACATTCGCCGCTACCAGCCGGGCAGCGAGCGGGATTCGAACCATCAACCTCAGGGCATCGTGGCCCGGCTGGAGCGCGCTGTGGTCATCGGACCGATTGCGAGGCTGGAGCTGATGCCGGTGGACGCGGCGCCGCGCAACGGCCACGACCCGCTGATCGAAGGCCAGATTTCGGCGCAGCAATTCCGCGATCTCGGTGTTCGGGAGGGCGACACGCTGCTGGTGACCCCGCGCAAGGCCCGCGTGTTTTTGCAACCAGAGACGGTCTGAAGCTTGGCGGCCAGCGTCGCCTACCGCCTTGAGCGGCAGGCCTTGTATGCATTCAATTTCTCAGCTTTCGTCGAACCAGGTTTGATGCATACAACGGCTGGCGAATCCGTGGACCATGGGTGCATGGCGCCCTAGTTTAAAACCCATTTCGCCGCTGACTTTGTATTTTTCCCGGCTTGGCCTTGCTCCAGATGCCAAACGTCCACTGGTGCGAGATGAAGTGGGATTAAAAAGCTTTCACGATGGCCGTTGATGACACGGTTGAGTGGTGGGAGAGATTCTTTGCATCGGGTAGGAGAAAAGGCCGCCGGTCAAAAACCACTTCCCCGTGTGGCGCGCTCCTACACACGTCCTGTGGGTTTGGGGCGAACATGCCCCCATGAAATCAGTTGCCTCCCACAGCGGCCGCCACGCCACTGCTCGAAACAACCCACTCGCCGTTTGCCCCCACGTTGTCGATGTCCAAGGGTTGACTCAGGTGGATCCAGCGAGCCCCAGCAATGCCGCGGGCGATCTGTTCAGCAGCTATGTGCTGGAGCGATCAACCCCCTGCGTGATGGCCCGATGCATGGTGAACAGGAAGCAGGTATTTCTGGCCAGCTGTGGTGAGCTTGGCGATGCAGACCGCTGTGCAGACGTGTACCACGACCTCCATGAGGTGCTGGCAGCCAGTGAAGCCGACAGCAGCTTGTACTCGCTGCTGGCCGTTTCCCCCTCCCAGGCCAGCCACATGGAGAAAGCGTTTGCGCGCGCGCTTTGGGATCAGCTCAATGGGATACACCAGGTGGATCGCAACCTGTTTTTTTGGGGTTCTTGCGTGTCACAAGATCCTGCGGACCCGAAGCTCTCATTCAGCGTGGGTGGAACCGCTTGGTATGTTGTTGGTTTGCATCCGGGCGCGTCCCGCAGTTCCCGGCAGTTTGCTGTCCCTACTTTGATTTCCAACCGACACGCTCAGTTTTCCGCGCTGCGATAACAAGGCCGCTACGATCGAACTCGCGATCGCGATCGCGACGTCCAGCTTCCGGGATTTTTGAATCCGATACTTAAAGACCATGGTGTTGCGCCTGAGGCGATTCAATACTCCGGGCGTGCTGGGGATGCCCGGTGGTCTTGCCCTTTTGTGCAGCGGCAACTCAGTTAACTTTATGTCAATCACTGAACAGAATCAAGACAGCGATTTCTTGTTGGTTCTTGGGCATGCACTGAATGCAGACGGAACTCCAAAACGCGAACTTGTGGCGCGGCTAGAAACGGCTTTGTATGCCAGCGAAATCTATCCGGCAGCGAAATGTATTGTATCTGGCGGTGGCGAAGCCGCAGGATTCAAAGAGGCCGAGGTGATGAAACACTGGCTGGAAGAGAAGGGCGTAGCTAGCAGCCGAATTCTGATGGAATTGGATTCTCGGGACACAGTAGAAAATGTCACCATGTCAACCACGCTGCTTATCCAAGTGAAGGCGCGATCGGTTTGTCTGATTACAGGTGAATACCACATTGATCGTGCTCTTTATTTGCTACTGTCACACCTTAAATTCATCAATAAGAATATGGATGTGTCCCATCTGGTTTCAACAACTAATGACACTGAGCGAGCGTTAAAAGAAAATTTGATACGAGAGCGATTTTTGCTCTTCAAAGATTCAGGTCGTATTTTGGGATCTGGCAAAACTGGGATTTCAAGCAATCGTCTAAAAAGACGTTAAGGCCACCGCTCAAAATGGATGCCAGTCACAGCACGCACAAAGTCTCCAGGGTTTCGGAGCAGATTTAAATCTGAACTGCAACGCCTTGGGTTTCAGTGAAAGCTTGTGTTATCGAATTGCCCTGCTTGAACTCCGCCTAATTGAGTATTCCCGCATGACCGAAGCAATTCATTCCATCAAGCATTGGGGCACCACTTTCGGCGCGCGTTTGCCACAATCAGATCAGCTGAAAAAGCTCTTCGCCTTCTCAAACCACCCCTGGTCGTTCGGGCTGTGCTTGTAGCCGCCTTTCTTGAACGACTCGTCCAGCTCCTTGAGCAGCTTGCGCTGGTGTTCGGTGAGCTTGACCGGCGTCTCTACCGCCACGTGGCAGTACAGGTCGCCGGGGTAGCTGCTGCGCACACCCTTGATGCCTTTGCCGCGCAGGCGGAAGGTCTTGCCGCTTTGCGTGCCTTCGGGCAGGTCGATGGTGGCCTTGCCTGCGAGGGTCGGCACATCGATTTCGCCGCCCAGCGATGCGGTGGTCATGGACACCGGCACCTGGCAGTGCAGGTCGTCGCCCTCGCGCTCGAAGATGTCGTGCTTGCGCAGGCGGATTTCGATGTAGAGGTCGCCCGAGGGGCCACCGTTTTGGCCGGGCTCACCGTTGCCGCTGGAGCGGATGCGCTGGCCGTCGTCGATGCCGGAGGGGATTTTGATTTCCAGCGTTTTCTGCTTCTTGAGCTTGCCCTGGCCAGCGCAAGCGATGCAGGGCTCGGGGACGACCTTGCCGCTGCCGCGGCAGGTGGGGCAGGTTTGCTGCACGCTGAAGAAGCCCTGGCGCATTTGCACCACGCCCTGGCCGTGGCAGGTGGTGCAGGTCTTGACGCTGGTGCCTGGTTTGGCGCCGCTGCCCTTGCAGATGTCGCAGTTGTCCCAGGAGGGGATGCGGATCTGGCTGTCTTTGCCGCTGGCCGCTTCCTCCAGGCTGATCTCCATCGCGTAGGAAAGATCGGCGCCCCGGTACACCTGGCGTCCGCCGCGCTGGGCACCGCGTTGACCCCCGAAGATATCGCCGAACATGTCGCCGAAGGCGCCCGAGAATCCTTCGAAGCCCTCGGTACCACCACCTGGGCCACCGCGCAGGTTGGGGTCTACACCGGCATGGCCGTATTGGTCGTAAGCCGCCTTCTTCTGCGGGTCTGACAGCATCTCGTAGGCCTCTTTGGCCTCTTTGAAGCGCTCTTCGGCCGCCTTGGCCGCATCGCCCTGATTGCGGTCGGGGTGGTGTTTCATCGCGAGTTTGCGATAGGACTTCTTGATTTCTTCGTCCGAGGCGTTCTTGGGCACGCCCAGCACTTCGTAAAAATCGCGTTTGGTTGCCATGGTCTGTTGCGGTACTGTGGTGAACACAAACGCCGCGTCTGGTCACTTCTCAGTGCCCGGACGCGGCGGTGGGTATGAGGCCCGAAGGCCGACGGGGATCAACCCTTTTTGACTTCCTTGACCTCGGCGTCCACGATGTCGTCGTCGGCGCTGGCCTTGCTGGTGCCACCACCTTTGGGCTCGCTCTCGGCAGATGCGTCACCAGCTGCGCTGGCCGCTTCGGCCTGAGAGGCGGCGTAGACCTTCTCACCGAGCTTCTGGCTGGCGTTCATGAGCGTCTCGGTCTTGGCTTCGATGTCGGCTTTGTCTTCGCCCTTGATCGCTTCTTCCACATCCTTGATCGCGGTCTCGATGGCGGCCTTCTCGCTAGCGTCGAGCTTGTCGCCATGCTCGCCCAGGCTCTTCTTCACGCTGTGAGCCATGGCCTCACCGGCGTTGCGCGCCTGCACCAACTCCACCTTCTTCTTGTCGTCAGCGGCGTTGAGCTCGGCGTCTTTCACCATTTGCTGGATCTCGTCTTCTGACAGCCCCGAGTTCGCTTTGATGGTGATCTTGTTTTCTTTGCCGGTGCCTTTGTCTTTGGCGCCCACATGCAAGATGCCGTTGGCATCGATGTCGAAGCTCACCTCGATCTGCGGCATGCCGCGCGCTGCGTTTGGAATGCCTTCCAGGTTGAATTCACCCAGCGCTTTGTTGCCAGACGCAATCTCGCGCTCGCCTTGGAACACCTTGATGGTCACAGCGGGCTGGTTGTCTTCGGCGGTGGAGAAGGTTTGCGCGAACTTGGTCGGGATGGTCGTGTTCTTCTGGATCATCTTGGTCATGACACCGCCCATCGTCTCGATGCCCAGGGAGAGTGGCGTCACGTCCAGCAGCAGCACGTCTTTGCGGTCACCGCTCAAGACCTGGCCCTGGATCGCTGCGCCCACGGCCACGGCTTCGTCGGGGTTCACGTCTTTGCGTGGCTCTCTGCCGAAGAACTCTTTCACCTTCTCCTGCACCTTGGGCATGCGAGACATGCCGCCCACTAGGATCACGTCGTTGATGTCAGACACGCTGATGCCAGCGTCCTTGATGGCGGTGCGGCAAGGCGCGATCGTGCGCTCGATCAGCTCTTCCACCAGGGCTTCGAGCTTGGCGCGGGTGAGTTTGATGTTCAGGTGCTTCGGGCCCGAAGCATCGGCCGTGATGTAGGGCAGGTTGAAGTCGGTCGCGGCAGACGATGACAACTCAATCTTGGCCTTCTCGGCGGCTTCTTTCAGGCGCTGCAGGGCCAGCACATCTTTGGTCAGATCGACGCCTTGCTCTTTCTTGAACTCGGTGACGATGTAATCGATGATGCGCTGGTCGAAGTCTTCGCCACCCAGGAAGGTGTCGCCGTTGGTGGACAACACCTCGAACTGCTTCTCACCATCGACGTCGGCGATTTCGATGATGGAGACGTCGAACGTGCCGCCACCCAGGTCATAAACAGCGATCTTTCGGTCGCCCTTTTCCTGCTTGTCCAGGCCGAAGGCCAGGGCCGCAGCGGTGGGCTCGTTGATGATGCGTTTCACGTCCAGACCGGCGATGCGGCCGGCGTCTTTGGTGGCCTGGCGCTGCGCGTCGTTGAAGTAGGCCGGCACGGTGATGACGGCTTCGGTGACCGGCTCGCCCAGGTAGTCCTCGGCGGTTTTCTTCATCTTGCGCAGGATGTCGGCGCTGACCTGCTGGGCCGAGAGCTGCTTGCCGCGCACTTCCACCCAGGCGTCGCCGTTGTCGGCCGCCACGATGGAATAGGGCATAAGAGCGATGTCTTTCTGGACCTCTTTCTCGGTGAACTTGCGCCCGATCAGGCGTTTGATCGCGTACAGCGTGTTCTTGGGGTTGGTCACGGCCTGGCGCTTGGCGCTCGCACCCACCAGCACCTCACCGTCTTCCTGGTAAGCGACGATCGACGGCGTGGTGCGCGCTCCTTCCGAGTTCTCGATTACCTTGGTGGTGTTGCCTTCCATGATAGACACGCAAGAGTTGGTGGTGCCCAAGTCAATGCCAATGATTTTTCCCATTTTTTTTGCTCCGTAGATCGGTTTGAAAAGTGTGTTGAAAGGGTGTGAATCCGCTGCGCATTAGGTGTGGATAACTCAGCGGGTTTTCAAGGGGTTGGCGCGACGGCTCCGTCGCTTATTTCGGGGCCGTCACCATCACCAACGCCGGGCGCAGCACGCGTTCGGCGATCAGGTAGCCCTTTTGCAGCACGGTGACCACCGTGTTGGGTTCCTGATCGGCGGGCAGCACGCCGATGGCCTGGTGTTGGTGGGGATCAAACTTGGCGCCAGCGGCCGGGTCGATCTGAATCACCTTGTGGCGCTCCAGCGCACTCTTGAGTTGCTTGAGCGTGGCTTCTGAGCCTTCACGCAGCTGCTCGCGTGTGGCTTCCTGCACAGCCAGGCCCGCCTCCAGGCTGTCGGCCACGGCCAGCATGCTCTCGGCGAAGCTCTCCACCGCGAATTTGCGCGCCTTACTCATGTCTTCTTCGGCGCGGCGGCGAGTGTTCTCTGCCTCGGCCTTGGCGCGCAGAAACTGCTCGGCAAGATCGGCATTCTTGGCCTTGAGCTCGCTGGCCTCGTTGGTCAGGGTGGCCAGTGCATCGACCTCAGCAGACGCTGCTGCTGCAAGATTTTCTTCCAGTGAGAAGGGCACTTGCTCAGCGGACTCGGGCTCAAGGGTGGTGGGTTGGGTGGGAGGCGTCTGGCTCATAGGTTCGTGTTCCTGGTCGAAGAAAAGCGTTGCCATCAAAGGCTTTCAAGTGCATTTGGGTTCGGGGGAACAGTTTTCAAGGGAGCGACCGGTTCAAGAAAGGACTGAGGTGAAAATGCACTTTTTGCAAAGGATTTCCCCTTGAAACTGTTTCGCCATGGCCCGCTGGGGGCAGAAAAACCCGGTTTGATCGACGCCAGCGGTGCGCTGTGCGACCTGACGGGCGTGGTGGCGGACATCGCTCCCGCCACGCTGGGTGCCGATTCTATGGCCCGGCTGGCTGCGCTCGACCCGGCCACCTTGCCACGGGTGGCGCCAGGGACGCGCCTGGGCGCCTGTGTGGGCCAGGTCGGCACGGTCATCGGCATTGGCTTGAACTACGCCGACCACGCGGCCGAGGCTGGGCTGGCACCACCGGGGCAGCCGATCGTTTTCAACAAGCACCGGGGGTCGATCAGCGGCCCGCACGACGGCGTCTGGCTGCCGCCCGGTTCGCTCAAGCTGGACTGGGAGGTGGAGCTGGGCATTGTGATCGGACAGCGTGCGTTTCAGGTGAGCGAGGCCGAGGCGCTGCGCCATGTGGCCGGCTACTGTCTGGTCAACGATGTGTCTGAGCGGGCCTGGCAGATGGAGCGCGAAGGCCAGTGGACCAAGGGCAAAAGCTACCCAACGCATTGCCCCGTGGGCCCTTGGCTGGTCACGCCCGACGAACTGGGCGACCCGCAGAATGTGGACCTCTGGCTCGATGTGAACGGCCAGCCGCGCCAGCGTGGCAGCACGCGCACCATGATTTTCAGCGCCGCCCACATCGTGAGCTACCTCAGCCAGTTCATGGCGCTGGAGCCGGGTGACCTGATCGCCACCGGCACACCACCCGGTGTGGGCATGGGCATGAAGCCCCCGACCTACCTGAAAGCCGGTGATGTGATTACCCTGGGCGGGGCCGGTCTGGGCGAGCAGCGCCAGACAGTGGTGGCCACCGAGAACATCCCATGATCGAAGGAATCTACCGCCTCTCTCGCTGGACCGCCTTGGTTGGTGGCATGGTGCTGGTGGCGCTGATGCTGATGGTGGTGGCCAGTGTGGCCGGTCGCGCACTCATTGGGGTGGGGCTGGGACCGGTGCCCGGTGACTTCGAGCTGGCGGAGGTGGGGATGGGCATTGCGGTGTTCTGCTTCTTGCCCTGGTGCTACCTCAGCGGTGGCCATGCCAAGGTGGATCTGCTCTACATGCACACGCCGACGTGGGTGCAGCGCAGCATTGACGCGGTGAGCGATGTGCTGATGCTGCTGGTCTGGCTGGTGCTGAGCTGGAAACTCGGGGAAGGCATGCTGGAGAAACGCGAATACCAAGAAACCACCTTCATTCTGCAAATGCCGGTGTGGTGGGCGTATGCCTTTTGCCTGATCGGTGCTGTGATCGGTTGCCTGGCCTACTTCGCCAAAACGCTGACGCAGCTGGGCCTCGCCTTGCCACCCAAAGGCTTTCAGATGGATGCCCACGCTGGGCACTGACCCGCCCACGCGGTCCACCACCTTTTCGCTTCTCCACTTTCCCATTTCCCGCAAGCCGTCCTGTCTTCATGAGCAACATCGAACTCGCTCTCTGGTCCTTTCCGCTGTTGCTGTTGCTCATCTTCATCCGCATCCCCATCGGGCTGTCGATGCTGATGTGCGGCCTGGCCGGCGCCTGGGTGGTCTACGGTTCCTACGCGCCCATCCTGAGCCAGATGAAACAGATGACCTACAGCACCTTTTCCAGTTATTCGCTGTCGGTGATTCCGTTGTTTCTGCTGATGGGGCAGTTTGCCGCGCTCGGTGGTTTGTCGCAGGCGCTGTTCAAAGCGGCTGAGGCCTGGATTGGTCACCGCAAGGGCGGTGTGGCGATGGCCGCAGTGGGGGCCTGCGCCGGCTTTGGCGCCATCTGCGGCTCGTCGCTGGCGACCGCCGCGACCATGGGCCAGGTGGCGTTGCCCGAGCTCAAGCGCGCGGGTTACGCGGGGGGTATCTCCACCGCCTGCCTGGCCGCTGGCGGCACGCTGGGCATTCTGATCCCGCCCTCGGTGGTGCTGGTGATCTACGCGATTTTGACTGAGCAGAACATCGCCAAGCTGTTTTTGGCCGCCTTTGTACCGGGCCTGCTGGCCGCCCTGGGCTACATGATCGTGATTGCGGTCTACGCCCGGCTCAGGCCGCAAGACGTGGGCAGCCTGCCCCCCATGCCCATGAAAGACCGTATCGCCGCCACCATCAAGGTCTGGCCGGTGATGGCGATTTTTCTGGTGGTGGTGGGCGGTATTTACACCGGTCTGTTCACGCCCACCGAGGGGGCAGCGATCGGTGCATTTGGTACTGGCCTATCAGCCTGGTTCAGCGGCGGCCTGAACCGCAAGACGCTGCTCACCGCGGTGCTCGGCACCGCGGTGGCCACCGGCATGATCTTCATGATCGTGCTCGGCGCTGGCGTCTACAACACCTTTCTGGCGCTGTCGCAGTTACCGCAGGAAGCGGCCAACGCGGTCTCGGGCTGGGGCGTGAGCCCAACCGTGGTGCTGGTGGCGATCCTGCTGTTGTATGTGGCCCTGGGCTGCTTCATGGATTCGCTGTCCATGATCTTGCTGACCATTCCGGTGTTCTTTCCCATCGTCACCGCGCTCGATTTCGGTTTGCCGCCCGAGGAGTTCGCGATCTGGTTCGGCATTCTGGTGCTGATCGTGGTGGAGGTCGGGCTGATCACACCGCCGGTGGGCATGAATTTGTTCGTGATCAATTCGCTGGCGAAAGACACGCCCATCACCCAGACCTACCGCGCCATCCTGCCGTTCGTGGCGAGCGACTTTGTACGCACCGCGATTCTGGTGGCCTTCCCTGGCATCACGCTGTTTGTGTTGAGGCTGTGAACCCGCTTGACCAGCCGCCGTTCGCCATGTTGATCGGCCGGGTTGACCACGGGGAAGCCAGTGCCCTTTTTGCCGCTGCCTTGCTGCCACGGGTGGTATCGGTCAGCGCCTGGAATCTGAAGCGTTTCAATGCCGCTGCGCGAGCGCCGGTGCCAGGCCCAAGGCATCCAAACCGCTGGCAGCCTGGCCGGCCCATCCCGACTGGCAACACCTTGCCGACGCGCTGCTCCAGGCGCGCGGCAAGGCCTGATGTTCACGGGCAATCAAGCCGGAGACAGCGCAACAAAGTCTGAGACAACTTTTCGATCAAGGCCGATCGAGGTCAGCCAAACGAGGTCGCCGGGACGCCTGCTCACGCCAAGGGTGAACTCACGTTATTGACCCGGTCTGACTTTCAACGCTCCGCCACGTACAAAAGCAACCCTACCCCTTGCTGGGCGGATTCGAACCTGAAGTGAAACACCCTGCCGCCGTAAGGTGCGCAGATGCACAAGTCACCACCCCGAAGCTACCAACAACTCCAGCCCGAAGACCGGCAGACGCTGGCCAGCCTGATCCAGCAAGGGTTTAGCGTTCGACACATTGCCCGCGTGCTGGTGCGCTCACCTGCCACCGTGAGCCGAGAGCTGCGGCGCAATGCGCATGCACTTGGCTACGCCAGCGTATCGGCCAACACGGCTTGCCTGCACCGACGCCACATGGCCACAACGCCAAAGAAGCTCCATGCCGATGGCCTGCTCTTTGGCGTCGTGCGCCACTTCCTGGGGTTGCGCTGCTCACCCGAGCAGATTGCCCTGACACTGGCCTGCATCCACCCCAAGGGCGATGAACACCGCGTGTCACACGAGAGCATCTACAACTGCATCTATGCCCAGCCCGTGGGCGAGCTCAAGCGTGAGCTCACCGCCGCCTTGCGCCATGCCCGCAACAAACGGGTGCCGCGCAACCAATGCGCCAGAGCATGACGTACGACCAGGGGCGAGAGATGGCCAGGCACAAGGAGCTGAGCCAACGCACCGGCACCGCGGTGTACTTGTGTGATCCGCACAGCCCTTGGCAGCGCGGCTCCAACGAGAACATGAATGGCCTGGTGCCGCCAGTACCTGCCCAAGGGCACAGACCTCTCGGTCTACAGCCAGGAGGAGCTCGACGCCATCGCCGATGAGATCAATGGCCGACCTCGAAAGGGCCTGGGCGTACGATCATCGCGGGCCTTGCACCGCGACCTCCTGCTCAATCACCACCTTCACTCACCCACCCTTCATTGAACCAGGGTGTTGCACTCCAGGTTTGAAGCCGCCCTGCCATTCGACCGTATACTTTCTTCCGCCTCGCTCAATGTGGGTGGCATTAAGAAAATGGGAGCACCATGAAGAAGCGACATTTCCTCACCGCTGCCGCTTTGGGCGGCGCCAGCTTGGCCACGCTGGCACAAACCGCGTCGGAACGGGCGTCTTCGCCTGTGCTGCTGACTGTCACGGGTGCCATCGGCAAGGTCAATCGGGGGCCGATCGATCCCGTGCTGGATCAGATGATGGCAAAGCAGAAGATCAGCTTCGAGAAGGCACACGGATTCGACTTTGGCGAGCTGGCGGCTCTGCCAGCAGTGACGATTAAGCCCACTCTGGAATACGACAACAAAGCACACACCCTCAAGGGCCCTCTGCTGATCGATGTACTCAGTGCCGCCGGGGCGGCGCCAGCAGATAGCGTCAAGCTTCTGATGCGCGCGGTCGATGGCTACTCGCCCAATATCACGATGGCCGATGTTCGCAAGTACCGCTTCATCGTGGCCACCCATCTGGACGGCAAGTCGATGCCGCTGGGCGGGCTGGGGCCTCTATGGGCTGTCTACGATGCCGACCGTTTCCCCGACATGGCGGCCAAGAAGGTCAC
>JBLIJY010000032.1:0-12126 GCA_047636095.1 Hydrogenophaga sp.
ACGGCCAGCCCATCACCACGCTGATCGATCTGGAATCGGGCACCCAACCGCTGCACTATTTCGCCGGCCCGGCCAGCGCCATGCTGCTGCTTAGCAGCACTGGTGGCTATGGTTTCCTGGCCTCAGTGGAGAACCTGGTGTCGCGCCAGAAAGCGGGTAAGACCTTCATCACGGTGGGCGAGGGAGAAACCATCTGCCCGCCGTCGCATGCGGCGAACACCTCGGGTTCGCAGCCGCTGATGGCCGCCACCCACGTGGCCTGCGCGTCGACCGGTGGCCGCATCCTCACGTTTGAGATGGCCGAGCTCAAGACCATGGAGAAGGGCGGACGCGGCCTGATGCTGCTCGACCTGGAGCCCAAAGACACACTGGCCGGCGCGGTGGCCTACACCCGCAGCGTGAAGATTGAGGGCATTGGTCGGGGCGGCAAAGAGCGCGACGAGACGCTGGAAATCCGCAGCCTGAACAATGCCCGCGCGGTACGCGCCCGCAAAGGCAAGGCGGCCGATCTGGGCTTCAAGCCGAGCCGGATCACACGGGTGGAATGAGGCGAGCGGCCAGCGACAGCACAAAGCGCCGCACGCGCACAGGCTGATCAGGCGATCGGTCGGTCGCGTGCCAGCGGCGGGTTTTGGGAGAAGTACTTGACGATGCCTTTGAGCAGGGCGTCGGCCAGTGCGTTCTGATAGGCCGGGCTGCGCAGGCGCTGCTCTTCGTCCGGGTTGCTGATGAAGGCGGTTTCCACCAGCACGCTGGGAATGTCGGGCGCTTTGAGCACCGCAAAGCCCGCCTGCTCCACCCTCGGTTTGTGCAGCCGGGCCACGCGGCCCACCTCGCCGAGCATGGCGCCGCCGAGTTTCAGGCTGTCTTTGATCTGTGCGGTGGTGCTCATGTCGAGCAGGGCACGCTGCAAGGTGGCGTCCTGGGTTTTCACGTTGACGCCGCCCACCAGATCAGCGGCGTTTTCTTTGTTGGCCATCCAGCGCGCGGCTGCGCTGCTCGCGCCCTTGGTGCTGAGCGCGAACACGCTGGCGCCCGCCGGCTTGGGCGTGAAGAAGGCGTCGGCGTGGATGCTGATGAACAGGTCGGCACGCACGCGCTGGGCTTTTTGCACCCGCACGTTGAGCGGCACGAAAAAATCGGCATCGCGGGTGAGGAAGGCGCGCATCGGGTTGCCGTTGACCTTGGTCGCGTTGATGCGATCGCGCAGCTTGTGCGCCACCTGCAGCACCACGTCTTTCTCATACGTACCCGCCGGCCCAATGGCGCCGGGGTCTTCGCCACCGTGGCCGGGGTCGAGCGCCACGATGATGAGGCGCTCGGTGATCCCAGCTTGGCTGGCGTTGCGCGGCGGTTGTCTCACAGTGGGCGCACTGGCGTTGGCGGCGGGCTCGGGCCGTGGTTGGGGGGCGCTGGCCACCAGCGGCGGTGCAGCGGGAAGGCGGGGCCTTGGGGTTGGGAGATTGGCCGGGTTGCTGGGCGTGGCTCGCTCAGCGATCAGCTCGCCCAGCGGGTCTGTGGGCGGTTGCCCAAGCGACTCGGTTTCCAGACCGAGCAAGCGCGCCGCGCGTTGGCTGGCGGCGTCCAGCTCTTTTTCGCGCTGGGCAATCAGCTGCTCCAGCGGATCGGCTGGATAGAGCGGGTACAGGTCGAGCACCAGCCGGTGCTGGTAGGTCGCCACCGGCCTGAGGTGGAACACCTGTGGCTTGATCGCCTGTTTGAGGTCCATTTGCAGACGCACCCGGTTCGGGCCTGCTGATTGCACGCGGATGCCAGCGATGTTGGGGTCGCTGCTGCGCAGCTGGCCGACCAGATCGCGCAAGCCGCTCACCAGATCGATGCCCTCAATTTCCAGCTGCAGCTGGCTGGCGCTGGGTGTTTCAATGCCGCGCACCTGGAGCTGGCCGTCGGACTCGATCGTCACCCGCGTGTAGTCGGGTGCGGGCCACAGCCGCACCGCCACCACGCTGGCGCCGTGCGCGATCTGCTGCGTGCCCAGCAGCAACACCAGGGAACTCAGGCGCAGCAGGCTGCGTCGGCTCAGATCGTTGGAAGGGGCTTGGGTCATGCGCGCAGAGCAGCCAGCAGCTGCTGACCGATCGGGGTGAGGGCAAGCAACTGCACTTGGCGCGCGGTCTCAGTTTCGGTGGCGGTGTTGCTGGGTGTGTGGTGGTGGGTGGCGTTGGTCATGGCGGTGTCGTCGGTCTGGATCAGGATCTGGGCGTCCATCGGGGGCAGAAAACCGGCGGCCCGATTGGGCCACTCGACCAGCTTGAGGCCAGGGCTGGCAAAAAGTTCGCGAAAGCCCGCGTCTTCCCACTCGCGCGGATCGCTGAACCGGTAGAAATCGAAGTGCCAGATGTTCAGGGGTTCGCCCGCTAGCAGGTGCACGCAAGCCTCAGCGGTGTGCGGCTCCACCACTGCGTAGGTCGGGCTCTTGATTCGGCCCTGTACCCCCAGCGCACGCAGCAGGTGGCGCACCAGTGTGGTCTTGCCGGCACCCAGATCGCCTTCCAGGCTGAGGCTGGCGTTGGCAATGGCCGGGCAGGCGGCCAGCCTTTGTGCAAAGGCTTGGGTGTCGACTTCGCTCGCCCACCGCCCGACCCAGGTCGGCGCTGGGGCAGTTTCTACAATCGGCGGCATATGGTTTCCAGATTCGACGCGGTTCAACTCGTCTCGCAAATACAGGCGTGGGGGAAAGAGCTTGCATTCTCGCAAATCGGGGTGGCTGGGGTGGATCTCTCCACCGCCGAGCCTGGCTTGCAAGCCTGGTTGTCGCAAGGATGGCACGGTGAGATGGCCTACATGGCGCGCCACGGCATGGCACGTGCCCGCCCGGCCGAGCTGGTGCCGGGCACGGTGAGCGTGATCACCGCCCGCATGGACTATCTGCCCCGCGACACTGCGCCCGATTGGCAGGCGCTTGAGCTGGCGCGCCTGGAGCGCCCGGGCGAGGCGGTGGTGTCGGTCTATGCGCGAGGCCGCGATTACCACAAGGTGTTGCGCAGCCGCTTGCAGAAACTGGCCGAGCGCATCGGCGAAGCGGTGGGGCCGCTGGGCCATCGGGTGTTCACCGACTCAGCGCCTGTGCTGGAGGCCGAGCTGGCTAGCCGCAGCGGCCAGGGCTGGCGCGGCCAACACACGCTGGTGCTGAACCGCGAAGGCGGTTCGATGTTTTTCCTGGGCGAGATTTTTGTGGATATCGCGCTGCCGCCCAGTGAGCCGGTATCGAGTCACTGCGGCGCCTGCACCGCCTGCATCGCCATCTGCCCGACCCAGGCCATCGTGGCGCCGGGGCGGCTGGACGCGCGGCGCTGCATTTCCTACCTCACCATTGAGCACGCCGGCCCGATTCCCGAAGACTTGCGCCCGCTGATCGGCAACCGCATCTACGGCTGCGACGACTGCCAGCTGGTCTGCCCTTGGAACAAATACGCGCAGCGCAGCGCCTTGCCCGACTTCGACGAACGCGCAGGCCTGAGCGGCGCCACGCTGACCGAGCTGTTTGTCTGGACCGAAGAAGAATTCCTTCGCCGCACCGAAGGCAGCCCGATTCGGCGCATCGGGCACGAGCGCTGGCTGCGCAACATCGCCGTGGCACTGGGCAATGCCCTGCGTGCCCTGCCAGCCGATGAAGCCGCGCCGTTGCGCTCAGCGCTGGCGCAGCGGGCCGAACACCCCAGCGCGCTGGTGCGCGATCACGTGGTGTGGGCGCAAGCCGTCCAGGCGTAGCGCTGGCGCAGCTCGCGCTTGAGCAGCTTGCCGCTTGGGTTCTTGGGCCGCGCGTCGGTGTGCCAGCGCCAAGCGCAGCGCTGCAAAGCCTGGCGAGTTGCGCGCGTTTTTCATGGGCGTTTTCACCAGCGCAGGCGTGTGGTCTGTGGGCCACGTGTGGCCTCCAATGCGCGGGCTATCATGGCTCCATGGACCCGGTATCGAGCACCCAGGACATCCTCAGGCAATGGGGCGCACGGGTGCGCGCGGCGTGCTTCTCAGGTTGGCGTGTGCTGCTGATCGGGGCACAAATCGTGGTGCTGGCCTGGCTGCCATCGAGCTACCACAAAGGTGCGCAGCGCCAAGCCGTGTGGCGCAATCTGTACCTGGCCACCGCGCCGCTGCTGACCGGGTTTTTGGTGCTCTCGGCTCTGGTCAGCGTGGTGCTGATCCGCATCGTGGTGGCCACCACGTACAGCTATGGCCTGTCGCAGTTCGCGTTGGAGGTGCTGGTGCGTACGCTGGTGCTGGAGCTGATACCGCTGTATGCGGCGCTGTTTGTGGCGCTGCGCTATGCGATGCCGGGGGCGCAGGCGGTGCGCAAAAAGCTCGCGATCGGGCAGCGCGATGGGTTGGTCATGCAAGCGCAATCTTTGCTGCGCACCGAGCTGCTGCCGCGCGCGCTGGCCACGATGTTCTCGGTGCTGCTGCTGGCCGCGCTCAGTTGTGTGGTGGCGCTGGTGCTGACCTACCTCACGGTGTACGGCTTCTCCCCCTGGGGTCTACCGGGATACACCCGCAGCGTGGGCAGTGTCTTCAGCCCGGCGGTCACGCTGATCTTCAGTCTGAAGACCCTCTTTTTCAGTTTGGCGGTCGCGGTGGTGCCGCTGGCGGCGGCGGCACAAACCGACGCACAAGACCAATACAGCCGCTACAGCGATATTTCACAGTTCGCTCGGCTGTTCTCGGTGGTGCTGCTGATCGAGGTGGTGTCGCTGGTGGGCAACTACTATTGACCTTCATGGACCCATCCAATCCACCGTCCTCATCGACCTTGCCGCCGGATGCACCCGCGCCGGTGAAGAATCTCGAAATCAAGGCCGCGCTGCTGCTGCTGCTGATGCTCGCGCTGGTGCTGGGCTCGGCGCTGTATGTGCTGTATGCGCGCGGTGCTTTCGAGCGCACCCAGCGGCTGGTGTTGATCGCCGACGATTCCGAGGGCGCGGTGGTCGGCATGGACATGACCTTCGCCGGCTTTGCCATCGGCCGCGTGGCACGCATCGAGCTGGGCAAAGACGGCAACGCCCGCATCTTGATCGACGTGCCCGAGAAAGACGCGCGCTGGCTTCGCACCTCCAGCGTGTTCACCATGGAGCGCAGCCTGGTCGGCAGCACCCGCATCCGCGCTTACAGCGGTGTGCTCGATGACCCACCGCTGCCCGACGGCGCTGAGCGCCGGGTGTTGCGCGGTGATGCGGCGGCCGAAATCCCCCGGCTCACCGCCTCCATCCGCGAGCTGCTCGACAACCTCAATGCGCTCACTGGCGCCGATGCTGCGCTGGCGAAAAGTCTCGCCAATGTGCAAAGCGTGACCGGTCAGCTCCAAGGGCCGCAAGGCGCTCTCGGCGTTTTGCTGGGCAACGATGAAGGTGTCCAGAAACTGCTTGCCACCATCGACAGCGCCAACGGTCTGCTGGCGCGGGCCGACGCGCTGACCGCCCGTCTTGACACCTTGGTGGCCAACGCCGACCGCCAGGTGTTTGGCACCGGCAGCGGCCCGGGCCAGGGCGGGCTGGTGACCGATGCACGCGCCACTGTGCAGCAACTCAATGGCCTCTTGAGTGACGCGCGCGCCAGCCTGCAGCGGGTGGACGCGGTGCTGGTGCAAGCGCAAGCCATCGCCAGCAACACCCGCGAAGCCACGGTGGACCTGGGCACGCTGCGCGCCGAGGTCGAGGCCAGCTTGCGCAAGGTCGACGGGCTGGTCAACGAAATCAACCGCAAATGGCCGTTTGCGCAGGATGCGCAGATCCAGCTCAAATGAACACCCCTGCGCCGAATTCCCCCTCTCCCCGCGCAGCGCTTTCAGCGCGCGCGCCTCTCAAGGCGTCAACGCTGGCCGACCGGCAAAGCCCGATCGGCGGCGTTCTGGCGCCAGCCCACCCATGCGCGACGCTCTTGGCGGCAGCGAACGCGACGTTGCTGGCAGGCGCCCGCTGGTTGTCGATGCCGCTGTGCGCCTCATTGGTGGCCTGCTCCAGCGCGCCTTCGCCGCCCGACTGGCAGGTGAACGCCAAAAGCAACATCGACCGCGCGGCCGAGGCGGGGTTGCGCGGGGACAGCAGGATCGAGGCGGCCGAGTTCGCCCGTGCCCGCGCGGAGGTGGCGCGCACCGGGCAGCCCACGCTGGTGGCGCGGGTGGAACTGATGCGCTGCGCCACCCGCGTGGCATCGCTCGACTTTGTGCCGTGTATCGCTTTCGACCCGCTGGCTGGCGACGCTGCACCGCCCGAGCAGGCCTATGCGCGCTACCTGGCAGGCCAGGCAACGCCTGCCGATGCCGCGCTGTTGCCTCTTGCTCATCGCAGCCTGGCCAGCGAGCCCACCGCACCCGAGGCCGCGCTGTCTGCCATCACCGACCCCCTGTCCCAACTGATCGCCGCTGGCGTGTTGCTGCGTCGCAACCAGGCCACGCCCAGCGTGATTGAGCAGGCGATCAACACCGCGTCCAGCCAGGGCTGGCGCCGGCCGTTGCTGGCTTGGCTTGGGGTGGCGCAACAGCGTGCACAAGCGGCAGGCGCTGTGCAAGAGGCGGCCCGGATTCAGCGGCGCATCGATCTGGCGCTGCCAAGCGGGCGGTGAGGGTTTGCCGCAGCGATCGCGATGGTCGCATCCAACAAAAAGGCCACATCTGTGGCCTTTTTGTTGGCTTCGCTGACAGGTCTGGGCATGTCAGCGAAGGGGCTTGGGCTCAGGCAGCCTGCTGCCTGCGAACAGCGCCCAGGCCCAGCAAGCCAACGCCCAGCAAGGCGAGGGTGCCCGGCAGTGGCACGGGATTGGTGCCCGAGAAGGAGCCGGCTTTGATGAAGACGCCAGAGTCGTAACTGGAATCGCCGAGGTCAAAAATCTTGAATTCAAATGTATTGGTGCTTGATGCCAACACATCGGCTTGAGCAGTCAAAATGGTGGTCAGGCCGTCGTACTGAATGTTCAGGCCGAGGTTGGTGCAGCCGGCAGGCGCTGACCCAGAGCTGTTGTTGCGGTAGAAGGCGGAGTTGGAGCCGCAGTTGACGTTGTTGATGGACACCACACCGCCTGCACCAGGCAACAGCGCGATGTTGGTGCCGTTGAGCAGCAGCTCAAATTGGTCGTTGAAGCCTGAGTTCACAAATTCGTTGTACTCCTCGGAACCGAAAACATACTGGAAGAACACCTTGCCTGTGTTGCTGGTGAAATCGAACTTCAGCGAGGACGTGGTGCCGCCTCCGGTGCAGGAATTGGAGTTGTTTGGCCCCGGAATGCAGCCCACGGTGCCGGTGGTCAGCACCAAGCCCGCGTCAAAGCCCACCGTGGCTGCGCCATTGGTGAACGTGCCGGACGCGTCGCTGGTGGCACCTGAGTAGCTGACATTGGAGACGGTGATGCCGCTGCCAGCGATGGCATTGGCCAAGACGGTACCGTCGTTGGACGCGGTAACAACCGGCGATGCATGGGCCAGACCTGCGGCGCAGATCAGCGCGGCGGTGGCGAGCAACTGAAATTTCATGGGGTGCTCCAAATAACTGTTGTTGGGATCAACCAATAAGCAAAGCACGTGCCACCAACTCAAGTCATTGATATCAAAAGAAAAATGGTGAACCAGCAAACAGAATCGAGCGCATTTGTAAAAAATATCGACAGTTGTTTTTGGGGTGTGTACCGTCGGCTGGCGCCTGCCTGGATCGCAGGCGGCGCTGTCGATGCCCGCTCTTTGCCCACTCTTTGCCCACTCTTTGCCCACTAAAACCCGGTATGCCCACCCAGCACGCCCAACGCAAACGGCAGACTCACCATGCCCAGCAGGGTGGAGAGCGTGACCAGCCCGGCCACATAGGGCCCGTTGTAGCCCATGCGCGCGGCCAGTACGTAGCAGCTCGATGCGGTGGGCACGGCGGAGAACATCAGCAGCACCGTGGTCTGGATGGTGTCAAGCCCGAACAAACGGGCCAAGCCAAACGCCATGAGGGGCATGGCGAGGTGTTTGATGGTCAGCACCAGAACGCCAAGCGTCTTGGCGGTTTGCAGCGAGCGAAACTGCATGCCCGCGCCAGCGGCCATCAGGCCCAGGGCCAGGGCGGCTTGGCCGATGCGGGTCACGGTGGGGTCGAGCCAGGGCGGGATGCTCAGCCCCAGCAGATTGGCCAACAGGCCAGATGCGGTACCGATGATCAGCGGGTTGCGCAGCAGCTCGCCCGCGAAGTGCTTTTTGGCATGGCGTGCCATGGGCCAGACCGCGCCGATGTTGAAGATGGGCACACACACGCCGATGATCACCGCGATCAGCTGCAAGCCTTCGGGCCCGGCGACCTTGCTCGCCAGCGCCAGCGCAATGAAAGAGTTGAAACGAAACGCCACCTGCGCACTGGCGGCGTGCAGCCGCAGGTCGAACCGCTTGCCCAGCCAGGGCCAGTACGGCAGTGAGTACGACAGCGCGATGCCGCCCGCGGCCATGCACAGCGCAGCGCCAATCAGGCTGGAGGTGGCACCCAGTTCCAGCGGGCTTTTCAGCACCGCCTGAAACAGCAGCACCGGGAACAGGAAGTAGTAGGTCAGGCTGTCGATCGAGCTCCAGACCGAGCGGTTGAGCGCGGTGAATCGGCACAGGAGGTAGCCGATCAGAATCAACGAAAAATCAGGGAAAAGCAGCTGGGCGAAGTTCACAGTAGGAGGTTACCCGATCGGCTGGCGGCTGCTGGCGCGCGCTGTCGCCAACGTGGTCAGCGTTTGGCTGGGTCGGTGCAGGGCGTGAGCAGCGTGACGGCACCGTCGGACGGCAACAGCTTCGCCATCGAGACGCAACCAGCGCTGGTGCACCAGTCGTAGTCGGCGGTGTAGGGCGAGCGGGTGAGGCGCAGGCCCTCCGGGGACCAGGTGTTCGGCGTGTATTCGTACCAGCCGTTGCGCAGCACCGCGTCGGGCGGCGGCTCCATGCCCGCCGCTGAGCCCCGTATCCGGGCAGTGAGTGCCCGCAGCAGCGGTGGCGAACCGGGCGAGGAGCCCGGCCGCACCGCGTAATCTTCCTCCCAGCGCACCTTCTCGATGGAGTGCACCCAGGCCAGGGTGAAGCGCTCAACGGGCACGAAGACGGGCGGGGTCGCTGGCCCCGCAGCAGCCAGCGCCAGGCAGACCCCCAGCACGCCCACGGCGCTCAGGCTGCCACCATGCGCAGCTGGCGAGTACGCCACCAGTGCCAGGCCAAGAACACCGCCACCGCGCCCAGGCCGATCTCGTCGGTCAGCGGCAGTGCCACCACCAAAAAGCTGGCCGAGACGATGGCCACGACGCGCTCGACCCAGTTCAGGCGCCCGAACAGAAAGCCGATGGCGCCCGCGCCCCACATGCTGATGGCTACCAGCGCCTTGAAGACGATCCAGCTGGTGTCCACCCAAGTACCGCTTTGCAGCATGAGGGCCGGCGAGTAAACCGCCATGAAAGGCACGATGAAGCCGGCAATCGCCACCCGGATCGCCTGTATGCTGATCTTGAGCCCGGTTTCGCGCGCGATCGGTGCCGCCGCAAAACAGGCCAGCGCCACCGGCGGTGTGAGGTCGGCCATGATGCCGAAATAGAACACGAACATGTGCGAGACGATCAGTGGCACACCCAACTCCAGCAGCACCGGAGCGGCCAGCGAGCTGGTGATGATGTAGTTGGGAATGGTTGGGATGCCCATGCCCAGCACCAGGCAGGTCAGCATGGTGAGCAGCAGCGCGAGGAACAGACTTTCGCGGCCAATCGCGATGATGTGCCCACCCAGCTCAGCGGCCACGCCGGTGAGGTTGATGACACCGATGATCACGCCCACCAGCGCGCAGGCAATTGCCACCGGCAGCGCGTGGCGCGCGCCGTCCACCAGCGCCTGGATGGCCAGCTTGCGCGCGTCGCCACCGACCTTGCGGATGTAGGTCAGCGCCACCAGCACCAGCGCGATGACAAAGAACGCGATCACGCCAAACTCAATAAAGCCGGCGCAGGCAATGCCCAGCAACACCCAGAACAACGCGCGCAGCGGCGTGCCCTTGACGCCGCCGATGACGGCAGCGCCGAAGATCAGGATCACGGTCAGTGCCAGCCCCACCGTGCCAGAGAACAGGGGGGTGAAGCCAGAGAACAGCAAGGCGACCAAGCCCGCCAGCGGGATCAGCAGGTACCAGCGCTCGCGCACCGCCGTCCAGGGATTTGGACATTCATCTTTCGGCAGACCCACCAGGCCCTTGCGGCCAGCCTCCAGGTGCACCATCCAGAACGCGGTGACGAAGTACAAAATGGCCGGAATCAGAGCCGCTTGCACGATGTCCAGGTAGGGCACGTTGATGGTCTCGGCCATGATGAAGGCCACCGCGCCCATCACCGGCGGCATGATCTGCCCGCCCATACTGGCCGTGGCTTCCACGCCACCGGCAAAGGCCGGGCTGTAGCCAAAGCGCTTCATCAGCGGAATGGTGAACTGGCCGGTGGTCACCACATTGGCCACGCCCGAGCCGTTGATGGTGCCCATGAGGCCCGAAGAAATCACCGACACCTTGGCCGGGCCGCCGCGTGTATGGCCCACGGTGCCCATGGCGAAATCGTTGAACAGCTTGATCATGCCGGCTTGCTCCAGGAACGCGCCGAACAAAATGAACAGAAAGATGAAGGTGGAGGACACATAGGTGGGCGTGCCGTAAAAACCTTCGGTGCCGAAGCTCAGCGTGCTCACGATCTGGTCCACCCCGTAGCCGCGGTGCGCCAGCATGCCCGGCAGGTGCTGGCCGAACAGTGCGTAGGCCAGGAAAATGCCGCAGATCAGCGGCAGCCCCCAGCCCATTACGCGCCGCGCCGCCTCGAACACCAGCCCGATCAGGATCACGCCGACCACCCAGTCGGCCTGGGTGAGGTCGCCGGCGCGTTGCGTGAGGTCGGCCTCGAAAACCCACTGGTAGAGCCCCGTCAGAAAGCCGGCGGTGCCGAGCAGCCAGCCCAGGGCTCGCCAGAAGCCGTTCTTGCCGCCGGCCGGCGGGAAGAGGGTGAAGATCATCAGCAGCACAAACCCCACGTGGATGGCGCGGATCACCTGGCTGGAGAGCGGATGGAACGAGGCCATCCAAATCTGGTAGCAGGAGAACGCGATCGCGATCCAGAACAGGGCACCGCGTGCGGTGTTGGCTTGAGGTTGGTCAGATTCGGTCATGAAGGCGGGCGGTTGAACTCACGCAACAACGGCCCCGGGTGGGGCCGTTGGACTTTGCAGCTGCCCAGCGGGCAAGCTGTGTTACCCAGCGGGGCTTACTTGATCAGGCCGACCTCGCGATAGTACTTTTCGGCACCAGGGTGCAGCGGGATGGGCATGCCCTTGATGGCGTTCTCGCGCTTGATCACTTTGGCGGCGTTGTGCGCGGCGTACAGCGTGTCGATGTTGTCGTACATGGCTTTGGCCATGCGGTAGGCGAGATCGTCAGACACATCGCTGTGGGTCACCAGGAAGTTGGTGATGGAGGCGGTGGGAATCGCCTCGGTCTGGCCGCCATAGGTGTTGGCCGGGATTGTAGTGGGCTGATAGGCCGCATCACCCACCTTGGCCACCACATCGGCAGGCACCGGGATCAGGACGAGCTTGATCGAGGTCGACAGGTCGCGGATCGAGGCCACGCCCAGGCCGGCGGACTGCAGCGTGGCGTCAAGCTGGCGGTTCTTCATCAGCTCCACCGACTCACCAAAGCCCAAGTACTCCACCTTGGCCATGTCGCTGTAAGCCAGGCCAGCGGCCTTGAATACGGCGCGTGCATTGAGCTCGGTACCTGACTTGGCCGCACCCACCGAGATGCGCTTGCCCTTGAGGTCGGCCAGGGTCTTGATGCCCGAGTCGGCGCTGGCGACGATCTGGATGTAGTTGCTGTAGGTGCCTGAGAGGCCACGCAGCTTGTCCAGCTTTTTGGGGAAACCCGCTTCGGCGTCGCCCTTCCAGGCGTCAGAGACCGAGTCGCCCAGCGCGATGGCCAGTTCGCCACGGCCGGCCTGCAGCAGGTTCAAGTTTTCGGCCGAGGCCTTGGTGACCTGCGCGGTGGAGCGCACATTGGGGATGTCTTTGCCGAAGATCTGCGACAGCGCCACGCCCACGGGGTAGTAGACGCCGCTTTGGCCGCCGGTCAGCACGTTGATGAACTGCTGCTGCTGGGC
>JBLIJY010000033.1:0-12116 GCA_047636095.1 Hydrogenophaga sp.
TACCGGCACAAGAGAAGGCCGCTGGCGACTGGTTCAGTGCGCTGGATGGCGAGATCGAGCAACACATCTGCCAGCGCATCGCCCAGGCCTACCCCGATCATGGCTTTCTGGGCGAAGAGGGTGGAGCAGTGGGCGCGCAGGGTGCGCAGGACCAGATCTGGGTCGTCGATCCCATCGATGGCAGCATGAATTTCCTGCGCGACTTGCCACATTACGCAGTTTCCATCGCGCTGGTGCAGGGTGGTGAGCCGCTGGTGGGCTGCGTGGTGGATCCGGTTCGGGGTGAGCTGTTCAGTGCGGCGCGTGGTCTCGGTGCCCACTGCAACGGACAGCCACTGCGCGTGGGGTCGCCACAGCGCTTGATCGATGCGGTGGCGGCGACCGTGTTTCCCAAGCCGCATGCCGGCTTTTTGCCCACCTATGTGGCGCAGCTGGGGCGCGTGCTCGGCGCGGTAGCGGGGGCGCGGCGCAGCGGCAGCATGGCGCTGGATCTGGCTTACCTGGCGGCGGGGCGCCTCGATTTGTTCTGGGAGCGGGGCATGGGTGCCTGGGATGCAGCAGCAGGCGTGCTGCTGATCCGGGAGGCGGGCGGCGAAGTGTTCACGCTCGACGGGCTGCCGTGGATGCAGTCGGCACACATCGCTGCTGCCACACCTGGATTGAGCGGGGCATGGCGAACGCTGCTCACAAGCTGATTGGCCCAGCAGCTTTACTGGGGCTGCGCTGCTGCACCCGCTGGCACCAGAGCAGGGACCGTGCGGCGATCACTTCGCCTGTCACCGCTGAGGTCACCTGTTCTCGCGGACGAATGGATCTGGTCGGTATTCAAAGTGCCGCGTGTTCACATATGAATAGCGAAGCTCCACCGGACGGTCTTCGAACGAAAAGGCGCAGCGAATGATTTCCAGCAAAGGTGCGCCAGGCGTCGTCTCCAGCAGCTGCGCTTGTTCGCTGGTCGCAGCAGACCCCCGTACGCGTTCGGAAGCGCGAATCACGCCGATGTCGAACTCATCCTCATACATCTGGTAGAGCGTTGTCGTGCGGTTTTGAAGCCGTTGCTCGGTGAGTTTCGGGAACAGTGAAGTCGGCAGGTAGATCTCATCGATCGACACGACCTCGCTTCTGAGGGACAGCAGGTTGGAGATGCAAAAAAGTGGTGAGCCCATCTTCACCGCCAGCGTCTGAGCAGCGAAACCGTCCGCTTTGACAGTTTTCAGGCTCAAGAAACGCACCGCTGGATATTCTTTGTGACCGTCATGCCCGACGAGGTGAAAAAACGAAAACAAATAACGGGCTTGTCCGTGTCGTGCGACGAAAGTGCCGCGACCTTGCTGGCGGATCAGCACGCCTGAGGTCGTCAGTTCGTCGACCGCTTTGCGCAACGTGCCCATGCTGACGCCGAAGCGCTCACAAAGCATTTTTTCTGACGGAAGCACATCGCCTGGGCGCCACTCACCGGACCGGATCGCTGCAGCGATTCGGCGTCGAACTTCGACATAGAGCGGGGAACCTGGTTGAAACCACTCCGTCGACTCAGATTTTTTTGACATGAATGCAATTGTGGCGAATTTGACTTTTTCCAAACTATAGCTCTTGGCCTGCGGCTTTCTGTCAAACGCGCCCACGGTGCACTGCTGCTTTTCGCGAAGTGAGTGGCTGGTGGATTCTCTGCAGGAGACTCGTGGCGCCTTGGTCTGGATCAGCGCCTCCTCGCAGGTCTCGTCGGTCAAGTTGAACCTTTGCGGCACGAAGTGCACGCGCGCCATGCACGCTTGGTCGGCCTGCGGTGCTGCTCGAATTTGGTCTGCTTCGTGGGCTGCCATCGCCAGGGTGCGCTGCTTCATCTTTGCCCTAGGGAAAACACCAATCAATCATATAGATCACCTGGTTGACTTGAGTGGGGGCTGGGTGTCCAATCATTTATCCAGACAACTTATGGGGAAGCAAAGATGATTCATTACGTGGTGCATGAAGACGGCGACTCGGTCGGCACGGTCGTTGTTGAGGGTGTCAAGAGCGGCGAGACACTGACCGGCTGGGTGATGGAGCAGGACAAGATGGTGTCGCTGCCGACGATCAGCGAAATTCCGATTGGTCACAAGATCGCTCTGCAGGATCTCGCGAAGGATGACACCGTGATCAAGTACGGCGTCGATATCGGGCGGGTCATCGCCCCGATCAAAGCGGGTGAGCACCTGCATGTCCACAACGTCAAAACCAAGCGTTGGTAAGTGCCCACGACGCACCGAATCCTTCTCGAACACATTTAGGAATGCAGATGATCAGCAAAGACTCCACCTTCCTCGGCTACCGCCGGGAAAACGGCCGCGTTGGCGTGCGCAACCACGTCATCATTCTCCCCGTTGACGACATTTCCAACGCCGCCTGCGAATCGGTTGCCAACAACATCAAAGGCACGATGGCGATCCCTCACCCGTATGGCCGCCTGCAGTTCGGTGCCGACCTTGAGCTGCATTTCCGCACGCTGATCGGAACGGGCTCCAACCCCAACGTGGCTGCCGTGGTCGTGATCGGAATTGAGCCGGCCTGGACCAAACTCGTGGCCGACGCGATTGCCAAGACGGGCAAGCCCGTCCAGAGTTTCTCGATTTCACAAAATGGTGACCATGCGACCATCATGAAGGCGTCGAAAGCGGCCCGTGAGTTGGTTCAGGCTGCTTCGGAAAAGCAACGCGAGGTTTGCCCGATCAGCGAACTGTGGGTGTCCACCAAGTGCGGCGAATCCGACACAACCTCGGGCTGTGGTGCAAACCCGACCGTGGGCAACGCCTTTGACAAGCTCTACGACCTGGGCACGACGCTGTGCTTCGGCGAGACGAGTGAGCTCACAGGTGGTGAGCACCTGGTGGCCGAGCGCTGCAGAACGCCGGAAGTCAAAGCCAAATTCATGGAAATGTTCGACAGCTACCAAGCCATGATCGATCGCCACAAGACGTCAGACCTGTCCGACTCCCAGCCGACCAAGGGCAACATTGCCGGCGGCCTGACCACGATCGAAGAAAAGGCGCTGGGCAACATCCAGAAGATTGGAAAGAAGTGCATGGTCGATGGTGTGCTCGATTACGCAGAGACGCCGTCTGGCCCGGGCTTGTGGTTCATGCAGTCGAGCTCAGCTGCTGCCGAGATGGTGACGCTTTGTGCGGCAGCCGGTTACGTGGTGCATTTCTTCCCCACAGGGCAGGGCAACATCGTTGGTAACCCGATCGTGCCGGTGATCAAGCTGTGCGCGAACCCGCGCACGGTGCGCACGATGGGTGAGCACGTCGACGTCGATACATCGGGCCTGTTGCAACGGGAAATCAACATGGACGGCGCCGGTGACCTGCTGCTCGACATGATGCTGCGAACGGCCAACGGACGCCTCACGGCAGCCGAAGCCCTGGGCCACCGCGAGTTCGTGTTGACGCGACTCTACGAGAGCGCCTAACGCCCATCTCAGCCCGAATTGCAGGCGCAGGTGATCTGAGCCTTGAGCAGTTCGCTTTTCCAAATCCTTGGCGATTGCGCCAAGGTGTCCAGCTAAACGAGAGGAGTGCCCCATGGCCTTGCCAAGACCGAAGATCGTGGGGCATTTCGCACTAGGGCTGTCGCTGCTCACTTTTGCGATCTATTTTCTGAGCGTGTTGTTCGGCGGGCCAATGGGACGCAAGCCCTTGATGAGCGATGTCAGCGAGATGCTGGTTCTGTTCTTGGCGGTCGTCCTGTTTGTGGCTGGCACGCTGGCACGCGAGGCACAGGAAAAGGCGGCCAAAGCCGAGGCAGAGAAAGGCAATACCCAGCTCGACAAATGAATCTGGTGCCGTCCAAAGATTGAACGCGCTCACTCGAATCCAAGAAAAAATAGTCTGCAGTAACCGTGTGCTTGCACAGGTTCAAGCAGGTGTCCACCCCGCAAAACTGACCACCCAAAGGAGACAAACATGAAAAAGCTATTTAACTTCGAGAAAACTGCCGACCACAGCCCGGTCGGCGCCGAGCGCCGCCAGTTCCTTCGGGTGGCCCAGGCCAGCGGTTTCACCGTTGCAGCGTTGGCCGCTACGAGTGGCACTCTGTTCTCGCCAGCTGCCGTCGCGCAGAGTCGCAACGAAGAGTCCGACCGCGAGAAGGCCGCAAAGCATGTGATGACGATTGCGTCTGCCTACCAACTCGGTGCGTCGCGCAGCTACCCGATCATGCAGCGCGACTTCAAGGAAAACATCCAGAACGCGACCCGCGGCAAGGTCTACGTGCGCTTGGCACCGGCCGGCCAGCTCGGCTCCGGTGGCGCGCTGGCGCAGAAAGTTCAAGAGGGCACGATCCAGGCTGCCCAGCACTCAATTTCGAACTTCGCGCCCTTCGCGCCCGTGACGGACCTGATCAATCTTCCGTATTTTTGCGGATCGAACCAGCGTTTCGTTAACCTGGTGAACTCAGACGCCTGGACCAAGGAAGTGCATCCACAGGTAGAAGCCAAAGGCTTTAAGCCGCTGTTCTACGTGGTGATCGACCCGCGCGTTGTGGCGATCCGCAAGGGTGGCAAGGCTGTGATCACGCCGGCAGATCTGGCGGGTGTGAAGTTCCGCGTGCCAGGCTCGAAAATGTTGCAGCAATATTACCGCATGGTCGGTGCCAACCCGACGCCGGTGGCCTGGGGTGAAACGCCTTCGGCGATCAAGCAGGGCGTGGCCGATGCACTGGATCCTGCGGTTGGCGCGCTGCATGTGTTCGGCTTCAAGGACATCCTCAGCCATGTCACGTTCACGCGTGCGGTGCCTGACAGCCAGGTCTATTCGTGCAACCTTGCGTGGTTCAACGGGCTGCCCAAGGATGTGCAGGAAGGCATCATGTTCGCCTCGGAAATCACCGCGCAGATGAACCTCGCCAAGGTGCCCTCTGCACGCAATTACGCGATGGCCGAGCTGGCTATTGCGGGCGTGCAGTTTCACAGCTTGACCAGCGCGCAGCTGGCCGACTGGGAGAAGACTGGCGGCTACAAGCGCAATGAGTGGGCGGAATTCCGCAACGAGCTGGCTCCCAAGGCGTTGTTCGACAAGCTTGAAACGGCTGCGAACACCATGGGCCGGCACTTCGTGCACGACGCGTAAGCATGGTCCAACGTTCCAGCGCAAGCACCAACGCATAGAGGCAACGATGAGCACATCCCGCCACTGGCTGAGCAACCTTGACCGCAACCTCGAGCGCTGGGCATTGCTGGTCTTCTACAGCATGCTGGTCATCACGATGGCGGTGGAAGTGCTGCGACGGGAGGTGTTTTCGTACTCGTCGGTCTGGGGCGAGGAGATCGTGCGCTACGCGTTCATCTACCTCGTCTGGATCGGTGCCGCCGCCGCTGTGCGCGAGCGGGCCCACATCCGAATTGACGTCATCTTCGAGTTTGTGTCGCCGCGCGTGAAGGCGCTGCTTTACCTGTTCGGCGACTTGGTGATGCTGGTGGTAGCGGTGTTTGCGCTGTACTGGTCGTGGGAGAGCGTGGCCGTGAGCCTGAAGTTTGGCTCGGTCTCACACGGTCTGCGCCTGCCATTGACCTGGTTCCTCAGTGCCGTACCCATCGGTTTTGCCCTGCTGATCTACCGCGTGCTGCAATCAATTCGCCGCGACCTGTCCGACCTGCGTCACGGGCGCCCCGTGTTCAAAGGCGAACGTCTGTTTGACTGACCCGGCTTCAGAACCAAAGGCTCCATCTTGAACTCACTATTTCCCGGCTCCGGTGGCCAAGCCCTTGATCTCGACTGGAGTTTCTACGGCCCAGTTCTGATCTTCGTCGTGTTGATCGGCGTGGGTGTGCCAGTCTGGGTTTCGATCGGCGCCACGTCGATTGCACTGCTGCTGTGGTCGGGCGTACTGCCGTTGTCGCTGCTGGGCGGCTCACTGTTCGAGGGCATCGATGCGTTCGCGCTGACGGCTGTCCCCCTGTTCATCCTCACCGGCGACGTGCTGGTGCGTACCGGCCTGAGCCGGAAGTTCCTGGATGTCGCCGAAGCGCTCACGACCTGGTCACGCAGCGGTTTCGGGTCTGCCACCGTGCTGGTGTGCGGCATGTTCAGTGCCATCTCGGGTTCGGACGCCGCTGGCGCGGCAGCCGTGGGTCGCATGACGATCAACCGGCTCGTGGAGTCGGGCTACCCACGGCCTTACGCCTGTGCGCTGGTTGCGGCAGGGGCCTGCACCGGCATCCTGATTCCGCCATCGATCGCCTACATCATCATTGGCCTGGTGCTGGGTATCTCGGCCTCCACGCTGTTCCAGGCGGCGCTGATTCCGGGTCTGATGATCCTCGCTGGCATCTTCATCACCAACAGCGTTGTCAACCGCATCTACGCCTACGAAAACAAAACTTCTGTCTCGCTCAGCGAGTGGCTGGCCACCCTCGGTCAGTCTCTCAAGAGTGGCTGGTATGCCTTCATCGTGCCGGTGATCATCTTCTACGGCATCTTCTCCGGCAAGCTAACGCCCACCGAGGCAGGTGCTGTGGCTGTCATCGTCACCATCATCATCGGCTTCGTGCTGGGCACGCTCAAGCTGGCCGACTTCCCGGCCATGCTGGTGAGTTCGGCCAAGGTCAACGGCGTGATTCTGCCGATCATCGCGTTCTCGCTGCCGCTGGCGCAGGCACTGGCCACGATGGGTGTGCCGCAGGGTTTCGTGCAACTGGTGACCGGCTTCTCCACCGAGCCCTGGGTGATCATCTTGCTGATGATCGCGATTTTGGTGGCGGCTGGCTGCGTCATGGAAACCACGCCCAACATCGTGATCCTGGCGCCGCTGCTCAAGCCGCTGGCCGACGAGATTGGTATGAATGAGATCCAGTTCTGCATCATGATGATCACGACCCTCGGCGTCGGCTTTATCACGCCGCCATTGGGCCTGAACCTGTTCGTGGTGTCGGGCCTCACCGGTGAGTCGATTTTGAAGATCGCCAAGCAAGCGGTGCCGTTCGTGCTGTCGATGCTCGCCGTCACGCTGCTGATTGCTTTCATCCCCGAGATGACCACGATCTTGCTACCGGACGCTTACAAATAATTTGTCGCACGAGGCTTCCATGGCCTCGTCTCACCCACCCTGACCTTCTGGAGACCCCATGACCATCAAGTATCTAAAGAAAGCTGACAAGACACCCGAGACCGAGACAGCCACTGCGCAGGGTGTCGTGACAGAAATGCTGGCCGAGATCGAGAAGAACGGCGAGGCGGCGGTTCGCGCCTACGCGAAGAAGCTCGACAAGTGGGACGGCGAGATAATCGTCACCAAAGCGCAGTTGGAGGAAAACGCCAAGGCAGTTCCCGAGCAGGTCCGCAAAGACATTGACTTCGCGATCGAACAGGTTTTCAAGTTTGCCTTGGCCCAGCGCGACTCGCTCAAGGAGTTCAAGACCGAGTTGCATCCTGGCGTCACCGCTGGGCAGCGCGTGCTGCCAGTCAACGTAGCCGGCTGCTACGCACCGGCCGGGCGCTATGCGCACATTGCTTCCGCTTATATGGGTGTGGCCACGGCCAAGGCCGCAGGCGTGAAGACCATCATTGCGTGCTCAGGGCCGTTTCGTGGCGGGCCCATGCACCCGTACCTGATGTACGCCTTCAACAAGGCGGGTGCCGACACCATCATGACGCTGGGCGGCGTGCAGGCCATCGCCACCATGGCCTACGGCCTGTTCACCGGCAAGCCGGCCGATGTGATCGTGGGCCCGGGTAACAAGTTTGTGGCTGAGGCCAAGCGCACCTTGTTCGGCAAGGTGGGCATCGATGTGTTTGCGGGTCCTTCCGAGATCGGGATCATTGCGGACGAAACGGCCGACCCTGCCATCGTCGCCAGTGACCTGGTGGGTCAGGCCGAGCATGGTCACGAATCGCCGGCTTGGCTGTTCACCACCAGCCAAGCGTTGGCTGAGGCCGTGATGCACCAAGTGCCGGTGCTGATCGACGCTTTGCCGCCCACCGCGCGTGATGCTGCCGGCTCGGCCTGGCGCGACTATGGCGAGGTGATGCTGTGCGATACGCGCGACGAGGTGGTGGAGATCTCTGACCGGTACGCCAGCGAACACCTGGAGGTTCATGCTGCTGATCTCGACTGGTGGCTGGAGAACCTGACTTGCTACGGCTCGCTGTTCATGGGCGAAGAGACCACGGTGGCTTATGGCGACAAGGCCAGTGGCCCGAACCACGTGTTGCCCACCAAGGGCGCAGCGCGCTACTCGGGCGGTTTGTCGGTGCACAAATTCCTCAAGACCTTCACCTGGCAGAAGATGAATCGAGAGGCCGCGCGCGACATCGGTCTGGTGACGGCACGGATTTCGCGCCTGGAAGGCATGGAGGCGCATGCGCGGACCGCTGATGACCGGTTGGCCAAGTATTTTCCGGGCGAGACGTTTGAGTGTGGCGAGCCGGTGAAGGTTTGACTGTGGTGTGCCGTTTGATCATTTCATCGGCGGGAGGTTGCCAATGAGCGGAGCCATATCCCTGTTCAGCTTAAGCGGACGCACCGCGCTGGTCACTGGCGGCAGCTCCGGTCTCGGTGAGGCCATGGCGCAGGCACTGGGGAAGGCCGGTGCATCGGTGATTTTGATGGCGCGCCGAGCGGACATGCTGGCGGCTTCTGCCGAGCGGCTGCGCGCGCAAGGCATTGATGCCCAAACGGTGGCTTGTGACTTGGCCACGCCCGAGGCGGCTCAACAAGGCGCTCGCGACGTGCTGGCAATCGGCGCGGTGGATATCTTGGTCAATGCGGCGGGTGTCAACCTGCGCGAACCGTTTGCCGATGTCACGCCCGCAAGCTGGCTGACCCAGATTCACCTGCACCTGAGTGCGCCTTTCTTTCTGACCCAGGCGCTTGCGCCCGGTATGACGCAGCGCGGCTGGGGCCGCATCATCAATATCGCCAGCCTGCAAAGCCTGCGTGCCTTTCCCAACAGCGCGCCCTATGGCGCGGGCAAGGGCGGCATCGTGCAGCTCACCCGCGCCATCGCTGTGGAGTGGGGACCGCACGGTATTACCTGCAATGCGATCGGACCAGGTTTCTTTCCCACCGCGCTCACCGCGTCCGTGTTCGACAACAGCGAACTGGCCGCTCGCCATGCCGCGCAGACCTGTCTGGGGCGCAACGGCGCGTTGCAGGATGTGAACGGCCTCACCGTCTTCCTGGCCAGTGAGGCGTCTGCCTACGTCACCGGTCAGACCATCATGCTCGATGGCGGCTACACCGCGAAATGAGCCTATTGCGCCCAACGGAGATCACCCCATGAAAGCCCTTGTCTACACCCAACCGCTGGAAGTGCAACTGCACGATCGTCCGGAGCCCGAACTGGTCGATGGCGAGGTCGTGTTGCGCATCGAGGCGGTGGGTATCTGCGGTTCCGACATGCACGCCTTCCACGGCCACGATCCACGCCGCAAGCCGGGCCTGGTGCTGGGCCACGAGTTCTGTGGCACCGTGGTCAAGAGCGCAGCCCCTGCTTATCAGGAAGGCGTGCGCGTCACGGGCAACCCGCTCATCACATGCGGCATCTGTGACTACTGCGTGCAAGGTCGCAACAACCTCTGTAGCCGCCGCACCATGGTGGGCATGACGCGGCCCGGGGCGTTTGCCCAATACATGTCGATCCCGGCCGCTTCGCTGATCGACATGCCGCAGGACATGCCGGCTTTGCATGCCGCACTCACCGAGCCCGCTGCCACCGCGCTGCACGCGATCAACATGAGCCTCAAAGCCATGGCGCGCCCGCTGCCGGAGAACCGCACCCTCATCATCGGCGGCGGTGCCATCGGCATGCTGGCCGCGCTGCTGCTCAAGACCTATGGCTGTCGGGGTACGGTGCTGGCCGAGGTGAACCCATTGCGTCGCCAATCGGCGGAGAAGCATGCTGGTGTGACCACCTACGATCCGCGCGAGACCCAGCCACAAGAGAATGGTTTTGACTATGTGATCGACGCCGTGGGCAGCAAGCTCACCCGTGCCGCAGCGCTCAGCGCCGTCAAGCCTGGCGGCGTGGTCATGCACATCGGCTTGCAAGACTGGGCCAGCGAGATCGACATGCGCAAGCTCACCCTGGCCGAGATCACGCTCATGGGCACCTACACCTACACCACGGCCGATTTGCGGGCGACGGTGACGCTGCTGCACGAAGGTGCCTTTGGGGACTTGTCCTGGGTGCAGAGCGTGCCCCTGGACGAAGCCCCAAAGGCCTTTGCCGATCTCGACAGTGGTCGTTTAGCAACCAGCAAGGTGGTTCTGGTGCCTTGATACAGCCCTGTCGTTTCTGTTGGAGTTCGCTTGCTTCCTCGGCGTCTTTGTGAAGGCTTAGGTTCCGAGGCTTTTTTAACTTTTTCAAATCAGAGAAATTAGGAGACAAACCATGATCAAGACCTCTTCTGTGAACAAGTCATTGACCGCCGCCGCGCTGCTGGCCGCTGCGAGCATCGCCGGCGCTGCGGACTTTCCCGACAAGACCGTCAACTACATCATTCCGTTCGGGCCGGGCGGTGAGTCCGACATCTCGGCCCGACTGCAAGAGCCTGTGTTCAAGCAGCTCACCGGGCAGAGCATGGCAATCCAGTACAGGGCCGGTGCCGGTGGCGCAGCAGGTTGGTCGCAACTGAACGGCATGACCGCCGACGGCTACACCGTCATGGGCACCAACCTGCCACACGTCGTGTTGCAGCCGCTGCAAAAAGACGTGGGCTACAAGACCGACGAGATCACCACGCTCTACTGGTTTCACTACACGCCCGATGCCCTGATCGTGCCGGCCGATAGCCCGTTCAAGACGCTCAAGGATTACATCGCTGGTGCCAAAGCCGCGCCGGGCGCCACCACGCTGTCTGGCTCCGGCACCAATTCGGCCAACCACCTCGCACAGCAGCAGTTCGACAAGCTCGCGGGCATCAAGACCACCTACGTGCCATTTGGCGGCACGGGCGCGTCGAATGCTGCGTTGCTGGGTAAGCAAGTGGCCGGCAGCTGGGCCTACACCACGGTGCAGATCCAGCTGGGCGACCAAGTGCGATGCCTGGCGGTGGCGATGGAGCAGCGCCATCCCAAGCTGCCCAACTGCCCGACCTTCAAGGAGCAGGGTTTCAACCTCGTGGGTGGCGCCTACCGGGGCGTGGCGGTGCCCAAGAGCACGCCGCCTGACGTGCAGGCCAAGATGGCGGGCATCCTGGCCAAGATCAATGCCGACCCGGGCTTCATCCAGAAAATGGAAGAGGGTGGATTCGCCATGTTGAACGTGGGTCCGGACAAGATGGCCCCGTTCATGGCGGACATCAGGTCGCGCTACGAGACCCTGGCCAAGGACATGGGCATCGTCAAGAAGTGACCCAGCCATCTAACCACCAGAGCGCTACCGCACACCATGGGCAGCTTTGAATATTTACTGGACGCGCTGACCCCGCTGAACCTGTTGTTTGCGCTGGCTGGCGTGATCGCGGGCACGGTGATCGGCTCCTTGCCCGGTCTCACCGCCACCATGGCGGTGGCGGTACTGGTGCCGTTCACCTTCTCCATGCCACCGTCCACCGCGCTCATCGCGCTGGGGGCCATCTACACCGGCGCCATCTACGGTGGCGCCTACGCCGCTATCTTGCTCAACACACCCGGTACACCGTCCTCGATCGCCACCACCTTCGATGGCTATCCGATGGCACGCGCCGGGCGTGGCGATCTGGCGCTGACGCTGGCCTGTTTGTCATCGGTTGTGGGTGGGCTGGTCGGGGCTGGCTTTCTGTTGCTGCTGGCGCCGCCCATGGCGACGGTGGCGCTCAAGTTCGGGCCAGTGGAGTATTTCTGGCTGGCCGTATTCGGTCTCACGCTGATCGCGTCGTTGGGCGAGGGCAGCATCGTCAAGGGCCTGATGGGTGGCTGCCTGGGGCTTCTGCTGTCGATGGTGGGCGTGGCCGAAGTGGGTGGCGACGTGCGCTACGTGGGTGAGTTCAAGTCGCTGCTGGGTGGTATCGACGTGGTGTCCGCGCTGATCGGCCTGTATTGCATCCCGGTGCTGATCGAGCTGGCGGCCACGCCGGTGCGCCACCTCCAGGCCACACAACAGGTGGCGGGCTTTCGGTTGCGCGAGGCGTTTGGCATTTTGCGGCGCGCCAAATTCAATC
>JBLIJY010000034.1:0-12105 GCA_047636095.1 Hydrogenophaga sp.
GGAATGCGCAAGGCGGTGGTGCGCACGCTGCTGACGCGCCCCAGCCAATGCACCGACGACTCGGCATCGACACGGCGCACAGCGCGCGGCGTGCTTGGCTTCACCGGTGTGGTCTCATCTACCCAGCACCCCTGATGGTCACCGTAAACACCACTGGTCGAGCCATACACCAAGGTGGTGGGCAGCGAGCGCTGCAGCAGCACCCGCACCAGCGCGCGGGTGCGCGGATCGAGCCACCAGTCAGCCTGCTCGCCCGAGGGCGGAGGCGCCAGGTGCAAGACCCGCGTGGCCAAGCCAGCCAGGCGCGCCAGGCTGCGCGGCTGATCCAGGTTGCCGACCAGCGGCGTGATGCCCTGGGCGCGCAAGGCCTCGCGCCGGTCGGGGCTGGCGGTGAGCGCGCGCAGCGTCATGCGCCGACCGCCACCCAGCAACGCAGCCGTGCGCTGCCCCACATCACCACACCCCACGATCAACACCCGCTCGCGCCGAAAGCGCGCAGGCAAAGCACCCATCAAGCCCATACCACCACCCCAAGTCTTGTATTTCGAATTTGCGACAATGTCAGCCTGCCCTTGCCGCGCCGCTCCAGGGCGACACGCGCCTCACATCCCCCACCCAGTATGACATTCACCATCACCATCGAGCCCAGCGCGCGCAGCTTCACCGCCGAACCCGGAGAGGCCATGCTGGCCGCTGGCATCCGCCAGGGCATTGGCCTGCCTTATGGCTGCAAAGACGGCGCGTGTGGCTCCTGTAAATGCAAAAAGCTCAGCGGCAGCGTGGTGCATGGCGATCACCAGTCCAAGGCGCTGAGCGTGGAGGAAGAGGAAGCTGGATTTGTGCTGACCTGCTGCGGCGTGGCGCAGAGCGATGTGGTGCTCGAATCGCGCCAGGTCACCGAGGTCGGCGCCTTCCCGATCAAAAAAATGCCGGTGCGCGTGAGCGCTTTGGAGCGCGCCTCGCACGATGTGATGGTGATGCGGCTGCAACTGCCAGCGTCCGACACGTTCCAGTACCACGCCGGCCAGTTTGTGGAGTTTCTGCTGCGCGATGGCGACCGGCGCAGTTACTCGATGGCCAACGCGCCGCACACACAGGCCGCCGCGCCACAGATGGAACTGCACCTGCGCCACATGCCCGGCGGCAAGTTTTCCGATCATGTGTTTGGCACCATGAAGGAGAAAGACATTCTGCGCATTGAGGGCCCATATGGCAGTTTTTTCCTGCGCGAAGACAGCCCAAAGCCCTTGGTGCTGATGGCCTCGGGTACCGGTTTTGCGCCCCTGAAAGCCATCATCGAACACATGCATTTCAAACGCATCACCCGGCCGGCCACACTGTACTGGGGCGGGCGTCGGCCGACCGATCTGTATCAGCAAGCCTGGATTGAATCGCGTCTGGCGGAGATGCCCAACCTGCGCTACGTGCCGGTCGTCTCCGACGCGCTGCCCGAAGACGGCTGGCGTGGCCGCACCGGCTTCGTGCACCGCGCGGTGCTGCAGGATTTTCCGGATCTCTCGGGGCACCAGGTCTACGCCTGTGGCGCCCCTATCGTGGTCGACTCGGCGCGAGCCGATTTCACCGCCATGGCGGGCCTACCGCCCGAAGAATTCTTTGCCGATTCGTTCACCAGCGCTGTCGACAAGATCTGACTCACCACCGCCAATCGCTGTTCGTCCATCCAACAACCAGGAGACCGCCCATGCTCAACCGCCGACACCTCACCGCTGCGCTCGCTACCGCTGCCCTCGCTTTGCCCGCCGCCGGTATGGCGCAAACCACCACGCGCATCATCGTGCCTTTTGGCGCTGGCGGCCCGATCGATGTGACCACGCGGGTGCTGGCCGAGGCTGTCCGGGGCTCACTGGGCACCGTGATCATCGAGAACCGCGCCGGTGCGGGCGGCAACATCGGCGTATCGGCTGCGGCCAAGTCGCCACCCGACGGGCTGACCCTGGGCGTGGCCACCACCGCCTCGCACGGCATCAACCCCTGGTTGTTCAAAAACCTGCCCTACGATCCGGTGAAAGACACCACGCCGGTGACGCAGATGCTGCGGGTGCCCAACGTGCTGGTGGTCAACGCAGACGCGGCCACGCGCCTGAACATCAACTCCGTGGCCGATCTGATCGCCTACGCCAAAGCGAATCCGGCCAAGCTCAACTACGGCTCGGGTGGCAACGGCAGTGCCGGTCATCTGGCCGGTGAGTTGTTCAAAAACCAGGCCGGCGTGTTTGCGGTGCACATTCCCTACAACGGCGGCAGCCCGGCGCAAACCGCGCTGTTGGGAGGTCAGGTTGACTACAACTTCGACAACCTCGCCACCGCCGCGCCGAACATCCGCGCCGGGCGCATCAAGGCGCTGGCGGTCACCACCGCGCAGCGCAGCAGCGTGATGCCCGAGGTGCCAACCATGGCCGAAACCCTGCCCGGCTTCGAGATCGACACCTGGTGGGGCCTGTTCGCGCCCGCTGGCACACCGCCCGAAACGGTGCGCAAGCTCAACACCGCGTTCACCCAGGCCCTGGAAACGCCCGAGGTCAAGGCCCGCTTCGCCACCCTGATGGCCGAGCCGGCACCGAGCACGCCCGAAGCCTTTGGTGCGTTCATGCAGCGTGAACGCGCGAAGTACGAGCGGCTGGTGAAGATCAGCGGCGCGCGCGTGGACTGACGTCCTCGCACACAGACAAAAAACGGCACCCTGAAGGTGCCGTTTTTCATGGGTGTGAAAGCGCTCAGCTGAGACGCACCGGCACAAAAATCTGATCGCCATCGCGCTGGATCAGCAGGGCAATCGACTTCTTGGCGTTCGCCACGGCTGCTTGCAGTTGCGCGATGTCTTTCACGTTCGCACCGTTGATCGCCAGCAGCACATCGCCGCGCTGCAAACCTGCCAGCGACGCAGGGCCCTGCTGCACCCGCTCGACCAGCAGGCCGCCGACGATGCCGATGCTGTGCTGCTCGCCCGGGGTCAACGGTCGCAAGGCCAGGCCAAGCCGGCCTTTGCCCGCGACCGGGTCGGCCTGGGCCACGACGGTGGCCACTTTATCATTCGCGTCGCCCAGTTGCACACCGAGCTCAATCGCCTTGCCCTGGCGCCAGATACCCAGCTGGGTACGCTCACCAGGCAGGGCCTGCCCGATCAGCGCGGGCAGGTCGCCCGAATCCACCACCAGCTTATCCCCCAGCCGCTGGACCACGTCACCCACCCGCAGACCAGCCTTGTCGGCGGGCCCACCAGGCTCCACGCTGGAGACGAGCGCACCCTGAGGTTTGTCGAGCTGGAACGAGTCGGCCAGCGTCTGGTTGACCGCCTGCACCGCCACACCGAGCCGGGCGTGGCTGGCCTTGCCCGTGGCCACGATCTGGTCTTTCACGCGCAGCACGGTTTCCATCGGAATCGCAAACGACAACCCTTGGTAGCCGCCGGTGCGCGTGTAGATCTGCGAGTTGATGCCCACCACCTCGCCGCGCGCATTGAACAGCGGTCCGCCCGAGTTGCCGGGATTCACCGCGACGTCGGTCTGGATGAAGGGCACCATGCTGTCGTCGGGCAGTGAACGGCCCTTGGCGCTCACCACACCAGCCGAGACACTGTTCTCCAGCCCGAACGGCGAGCCGATCGCTAACACCCACTCGCCCACCTTCAGGTCGCGCGCCCCGCCCAGCGGCACCACCGGCAATCCCTTGGCCGCGATCCTCAGCACCGCGACATCGGTCTTCGGGTCGGAGCCGAGCACCTTGGCCACGAACTCGCGCCGGTCGGTGAGCTTGACGGTGACCTCGCTCGCATCGCGGACCACGTGGGCATTGGTCAGGATCAGACCATCAGCGCTGACGATGAAACCCGAGCCTTGGCCCCGCTGGGGCTGCGCTGGTGCGCCATCACGACCGGGCTGTTCCGGTGGCCCGAAGCGGCGAAAAAACTCGAACAGCGGATCGTCTGGGTTCATCCCTGGAGGACCCTGGGCCACCGGCCCATCGCTGTCCGCGTTGCCGCTGTCGCTCACCTTGCCCACCACGCTGATGTTGACCACAGCGGCACCATGGCGAGAGACGATGTCGGAAAAATCGGGTGCCACGAGGGACGCGGACACCTGGGTGGCCGGTGGCATAGCCGCCGCCGATACAGCGGGCGGTGACGACGCGGCACGAGCGTGCTGGGTGCTGACCAGCTGCACGCCAGCGCCGCCGATCACGCCCGCGGCCACCAGGGCCAGAACCAGTTGCGATCCGCGCAAAGCGATTGATTTCATGAGGAGCTCCTTGTTGTTCCTGAATGGAACATGGACGCAGTGTTGCCCCACTCGCTTAGCACGCGCTTAGGCTTGTTTCTCTCCTGAGACCGGATCCGTTGCGATAAGACGATTCGGTGCATCCACCCAGAAGCGCTCCATGGACAAAAAGATGTAGGACGCCGACCAGCCGATCAGCATCAACCCATTGAGCGCCTCCACGCCCGCCAGCAGGCGCACCGGTCCTACCGGGGTGAGATCGCCGAAACCCAGCGAGGTGAAGGTCTCGGCCGAGAAGTACAGGCAGTTGGCGAACGAGAACCCGGCGGGGCCCGTCAGCGCGCTGCCGGTGGTGAATTGCCCCAGGGCAAAAATCCAGACGCCGTAGACGGTAATCTCCAGACCGTGGGCGACCATGGCCGAGAACACCACCACCAACAGCTTGGGGTGGTTGGGCAACGGCAGGCGCGGCAACCACGCACCCAGGCCACGCAGCACCTCGTAGTGCAAAACCGTCGTGATGGCGATCAGCATCAGACAGGAAAGGATCGCGATCAGCACAAGGGCCTCCTGTTCAGCCAACCCCATGGGACCAGCGCTGCGCTCACATCCGACCACTGGATGCTGGCCAGCTCGGCGTGCAGCACCCGAAGCGCCAGGGAAAAGAGCAGCACGGTGACGACGGGACACAGCCAGATCCGCGACCTGATCCATCGGTTCATCCCACGGTCTTTCCAGCGATCAACGGTCGGTGCGCATGCCATCACAAGGCCAGTTCCTCGGCAGTGCGTTTTTCATCCGACCTCCAGACTTGGCGCGGAGCGCCGGGGCAGCTCGCCTGCCTGCGCCGCAGGGAAGACGACACACACCTGCAATCCCCCGAGGTTTGGCGAATCGCCCAACTGAAGCTCGGCATGATGCGCTTCGGCAATGGCGGCCACGATCGCCAGCCCCAGTCCACTACCACCCTCGGCAGCACCCTGAACCCGGTAGAACCGGTCAAGCACCCGCGGCCGGTCGGCCAAGCCAATCCCGGGACCACTGTCCTCCACCGAGAGCACAGCCCGCTCGCGGTCTATGTTGACGGCAACATCCACCCGCCCGCCGGCCGGGGTGTAGCGAATCGCGTTGTCCAGCAAGTTGCGCAACAGGATTCGCAGCGCGTCCACCTGCCCGAAAACCGAGCCTGCCTGCGCCTTGGTCAGTCCCAGATCAATCCCTTTTTGCTGCGCTTGAGCCGCCGCATCGGACAAACACCCCTCGGCCAACCGAGACAGCTCCACTGTCTGACCAGACAGGCCGATCGAGGCACTCGCTTGCTGGCGCGCCAGCAACAGCAGTTGCTCGACCAGATGGGTCGACCGATCAATGCCCGCCAGCAGGCGCTCCAGGGCCACCGCGCGGGTTGCCTCGTCTCGCGCCCGTTGCAGTCCTTGCACCTGCAAGCGCAGCGCCGCCAGCGGCGAGCGCAGTTCGTGAGCCGCGTCGGCCACAAAGTGCTGCTGCGCCTCGAAGGCACTGCGCAGCCGCGAGAACAACAGATTGAGCTCGTGAACCAAGGGGGCGATTTCATCCGGCAGTCCGTCTTCAGCCACCACGGCGAGATCGTCCGCCTGCCGCTGGGCGACCTGCGCACACAGCCTGTCCACCGGGCGCAGCGATGCGCTGACCGCCCACCAGGCCACCAGCATCAGCAGAGGCGCCATCCACAGAATTGGGCCTACTGTGCGCAGCGCCAGCGTGCGCGCCATGGCGCGGCGCGGCGCCATCTCTTGCGCCACCTGAATCACCTGCGAATGGGTCTGCAGGGAGTACACCCGGTAGGGAGAGTCGGCCACGCGCATTTCGGAAAATCCGAGTACCGCGCGCTGCGGCAACTCGCCCCGGGCGCTGGACTGAAACAGCTGCGCGCCATCGGTCGACCACACCTGCACCACGAAATCGAAATTGTCCGTGCCAGCAAGCTCGTCGTCCAGCGCAGGCAGACTGGGCATAGTGACCCCGTTGCGCAGTGCCTGGGCCATCTGCTGCATGTGGTAGTCAAAAATGCTGTCGGCTTCCGCGCGGGCCTGCTGGTACACCACCAGCGACTGTGCGGCCGAGGTGAGCACGATGGCCAGTAACAACAGACCGAGCAAGCGGGCGCGCAACGAGTTGGTCGCGAGCCAAGCCATCGAACTCAAGCCTTGGGCACCATGTAGCCCACACCGCGTACGTTCTGGATCAGCTCGGCACCGAGTTTTTTGCGCACGCCGTGGATGTAGACTTCGACCGCGTTGCTGCTGATGTCGTCTTTCCAGCCGTAGAGCTTCTCTTCGAGCTGTGGCCTCGACAGCACCATGCCCGGGCGCGCCAGGAGTGGCTCCAGCACGGCCCACTCGCGCGCCGACAGCACCACCGGCTGACCCTGCACGCTCACCTCGCGCGTGGCTGGGCAGATCGAGACGCCCTTGTGTTCGTACACCGGCTCGGCGCGACCGGCGGCGCGGCGCAGCAGCGCACGAATGCGGGCCAGCAGCTCGTCGAGATCGTAGGGCTTGAGGATGTAGTCGTCGGCACCGGCGTCCAGCCCCTGCACCCGCTGTTGCACCGAGTCGCGCGCGGTGGCGATCAGCACCGGTACCCGCAGCTTGCGACCGCGCAGCGCGCGCAAGACATCCAGACCGTCGACACGCGGCAGACCGAGGTCGAGCAGGACCAGATCGTAGGTTTGCGACTGCAGTGCGGTGAGCGCCATCTCGCCATCTCGCACCCAGTCCACCGCGTAATGCTCGGCACGCAACTGATCCAGCACCGCCTCGCCGATCATGGTGTCGTCTTCAACCAGCAGCAGTCTCATTGAGGGATGTCCATTGCATGTCACCCGGTGTGGGCAGGCACATCATGCTCCCCAACGTTTAGGAGCGGCTTAAGGTGCGCGCTCAGGCACCAGCCAGCAGCTTTTTCAGGTCGTCGGCCAGCGCCTGCGCGCCGGTGCCATAGCGGTTGTAGAGCCGCACCTGACCCGCCGGATCGTAAATGTAGCTGCCCGCCGAGTGATCCATGGTGTAGTTGTCAGGCGTACTGCCGGGGGCTTTCTTGTAGTAGATCTTGAAGCTCTTGGCCAGGGCCGGCAGGTCGTCTGGCTTGGCGTAAAGCGCCAGGAAACCCGGGTCGAAAGCCGCCATGTATTCCTTCATGATCTCGGGCGTGTCGCGCTCCGGGTCGACGCTGATGAACAGGCCCTGCATGCGCTCGCCATCTGCGCCGAGCAGCTGCTTGGCCTGCGCCATTTCGGTCAGCGAGGTGGGACACACATCGGGACACTGGGTGAAACCGAAGAAGATCACCACCACCTTGCCCTTGAAGTCGGCCAGTGTGCGCGGCTGCCCGTTGTGGTCGGTGAGTGCGAAGCCGGTTGCGTAATCGGCCCCGGTGATGTCAATACCGGTGAACTGGGGCGCGTCTTTGCTGCAGGCGGCCAAGGCCAACGCAGATGCGCTGAGCAGCAAAACAGAGCGACGTGAAAGGGTATATGTTGTCATCAAGAGTTTTCGATGGGAGCGGTGGACCGGCTCATTCACCAAAGAGCCGTGCCTCCAACCCAGGGCGCTGCGAAACCGGTTTTGCCAGGCCGGCCAACACCGCCTCTTTGAGGGGGCGACGCGCGAAGCGCGGCGCGAGGGGGCTAAAGATAGTGATCGATCAGCAGCGCCGCAAACAGCAGTGACAGGTGCCACAGCGAAAAGCGGAATGTCTTGCGGGCCAGCGCGTCGGAGTATTCGCGCCACAGAACAAAGGCATAAGCACAAAACCCGATGCTCAAGATCACGGCCGAGGCCAAGTAGAACCAACCGCTCATGCGCATGATGAACGGTATCAGGCAAGCGGCAAACAACACAAAGGTGTAGAGCAGGATCTGCAGCCGGGTGAATTCCGAGCCGTGGGTGACCGGCAGCATCGGCAGCCCCGACTTGCGGTAGTCCTCTACCCGGTACAAGGCCAGCGCCCAGAAATGCGGTGGCGTCCAGAGGAAGATGATGAGAAAGAGAATCAGCGCTTCGGGCGAGACCACACCCGTCATCGCAGCCCAACCCAGTACCGGCGGCATGGCGCCTGAGGCGCCCCCGATCACGATGTTCTGCGGGGTCAGGGGTTTGAGAATGACGGTGTAGACCACCGCATAGCCGACAAAGGTGGCAAACGTCAGCCACATGGTCAACGGGTTGACCCAGAAGTACAAAATCGCCGATCCGGCGGCGCACAACACAGCCGAAAAACTCAGTGTGCGCACATTGGTCAGCTCGCCCTTGGCAGTGGGGCGCCACGAGGTGCGCTTCATCTTGGCATCGATGCGCTGCTCGACCACACAGTTGAACGCTGCGGCAGCCCCGGCCACCAGCCAGATGCCAAAGGAGGCGATCGCCGCCAGCTGCACGTCGGCCCAACTCGGCACGCCAGGTACGGCCAGCACCATGCCGATCAGGGCGCAGAACACGATGAGTTGGATCACCCGCGGCTTGGTCAGCGCGTGGTATTGACGCCAGGCCGAAGGCAAGGCGATGGCTGGGGTGGCGGCAGTGCTCATCGGGGCGATCGCGACAGGTTCAGGGACACCGCCGTGGCGGGGGCTGCCACGCTGCGGGTGGCCACCATGGCGCCGGTCATCAGGATCACCAGGGCCGCAGCGCCAGCGGTGTGGCCCACCGCAGCGAGCAGCGGCCAGTCCAGCACCACATTGGTCAGGCCGCTGGCGAACTGCCAGGCAGCAAGCAGCAGCAAGCCCTTTGCCGTGCGGCGGGTAGCGAGCGTCTGCCACAGCAGCCAGGCCAGCCAGCCCATGGCGGCCAGCACCACGTAGGCGCTGAGGCGGTGCACGTAGTGGATGGCGGTGAGCGCCGCGAATGGCAGACCGTCACCGGCGTGCGTCATGCCCAACTCGCGCCAAAGGGTAAAGCCGTGGGAAAAATCCATCGCTGGCCACCAGCTGCCCTGGCAGGTTGGAAAATCGCTGCAGGCCAGCACAGCGTAGTTGGTGCTCACCCAGCCGCCCAGTGCAATCTGCAGCCAGACCAGTCCCACCACCGCCACCAGCACGCGCCGCGCCAGCACAGACAGTTCGGTGCGCCCTGCGCTGCCCGGCTCGGAAAGCTCATAGGCCACCGACTGCGCGCGCAGCAAGGCCAGCAAAGCCATGCCGCCGAGCAGATGCAACGTGACGATGGCGGGGAACAGCTTCATGGTCACGGTGAGCGCACCAAACGCGCCCTGTAGGCACACCCAGATCAGCGTCACCATGGGCCACCAGAACGACACCGTCAGACGCCGCCGCTCAACCCAGCTCACAGCCGCCAGCACCAGGATGAGCACGCCCACACCGGTGGCGAGATAACGGTGGATCATCTCGATCCAGGCTTTGGGGAAGGTCACTGGACCAGTGGGCATGGCTTCTTGCGCAGCAGCAATCTCAACTTTGGCGCCGATCGGGCTCACGCTTCCGTAGCAGCCTGGCCAGTCGGGGCAGCCCAGCCCGGAATCGGAGAGCCGGGTGAAGGCGCCAAACAGGACCAGGTCAAAGGTAAGGAACAAGGTGACCAAGGTCAGCACGCGCAGACGGTGCGCTGGCGCGGCGTCGCGGTTTCGTGTCCAGACCCAAGCCAGAGGCCCGAGCGCGATCAGCACACCCAGCAGCATGATGCGGGCGATGGGGGCGAGGTCGTAAAGTGGCTGGGTGTCCATCTCAATGCGGCTCAAGTGTCAAGAAAGATTGGCATCCGGCTTGGCAAAACAGGAGCAAACAAAGTAGCGCGCTTTTCATGTCAGTTGGGCACACGACCCGCCTTGTCCCAGAACGACGAAGCACGCAGCAGGCGGTCCAGGTCGCGCTTGGCTTGCTTGGGATCGAGATCGGCCGGAAAGCGCATCATCCAGTTCCCCAGCGGATCGACCACGTACAGATGGTCTTCAATCTGCTGGCCTACAGCGGGTTCTAACCAGCTGGCGAGCGCGCTGCGGTCCATCTGCAACACGACCGCAGCTTGGGTCGACTGTCTCAGCGCCGGACTGAAGTCGGCCGCGCCGGTGCGCAACCAGACCCAGTCGAGCCGGTCTTTGTCTCGGCCCAAGGTCTCGCGCAGCTGGTGTTGAAGATACAGATGGCGCTGGCACAGCTCATTGCAGGCGCTGTCCGCTACGCTGATGAGCAGCCACTGATCTTTGAGACTGGCCAACGGCACCGTCTGTCCCTGGGCGTTGACACCGCTCAACAGGGGCAGTGAGCGCTGTGGATCGATCAGCTCGCCGTAGTTGCGTCGGCCCTCGGGGCGGATCACGTAGTAGGTGAAGTAAGACGCGATCACAGGTGCAGCGCACACCAGCAGCAGTAACACCATCTTCCAGCGGCCGGCACGGGTGGCGGCCGCTGAACGGGCGCTGGCTTGGTTCAGCTGAGGCAAGCTGTGCACCGTCATGGTGAGGGGTTCATCAGGCATCTGGGCCATGGACTTTGCGCTTTCGGCGGGGGGAGATCAGTTGAAACCAGAGATAGAGCACGGCTGCGAGGGTGCAGAGTGCAAACCATTGGAAGGCGTAGCCGTGGTGTTTGTCGACTCCGGTCTCGACACGGGGCCACTGGCGCAAAAGGCCATCCTCGACATCGCTTGTTTGCAACACTGAGGCATCCAGGAGATCGAGCTTGAACTCCGACCCCATTGCAGCCAATTCAATATTTTGCCGGATCGGACCAGGGGCGGACTCGCCCAGCTCGTATAGCTTGGCTGGTGGCGGGGCCAAACGGCCTTCCAGCGTCACCTCGCCGGCGGGCGTTGGCACATCGGGCGTGCGGCTGCGGTCGATGAAGTCGCGCGGCGCCCAGCCGCGCTGTACCAGCACCGAGCGATCGCTGCCCGCTAGGCGCAGTGGCGTCAGAAGGAAGAAACCCGGGCGGCCATCCATCTGGCGATTGTCGAGAAACACGCTGGCATGCGGTACCCATTCGCCTTGCAGGCGCACAGGCCGGTGCCAAGCGGTGCGCGGCGCTGGGGTTTGCAGCAGATCGGTCTCACTCCACACCGGCAGCGCGGCGCGTGCATCCATCTCGGCTTGCAGGGCGAGCTTCTGGTCAGCGCGCTGGAGTTGCCAGCGTCCCAGTGAAGCGGTCGCTGCCATGGTCAGGACGGTGGCGACGGTGACGATCCAGAATCGGCGAACTAGGGTACTCATGTCAGTGAATACCATCCAGGCGCGCCGCGCAGGATAATCGTTCGCATGAAATATCTGGTCATTGCATCGTTTGTCGCCATCATTGGTAGTTTGGGCATGGCGCTGGTTTTCATGATGCGTGGTGGGAACCAAGACGCAGACACCAGCGAGGAGGTCAGCCCCCCGTCGAGCCGACGCATGGCACGTGCACTCGCTTTGCGGGTCGGCTTTTCGGTGCTGCTGTTTGTGTTGGTTCTCATCAGCTACTGGATGGGCTGGATTCAACCCACTGGCCTGCCCGCCACTCCTTGATCGCGCGGCGAAGTTAGAGGTTCCAACAAAAAAGCGCCGAAGGGCGCTTTTTTGTTCTGAGCCCACCTGGAAAGCAGGTCGACCTCGAGGTTGCGTCCATCACATCCAGTAAACAACGATGTACAGACCCAGCCACACCACATCGACAAAGTGCCAATACCAAGCTGCACCTTCAAAGCCAAAATGGCTTTTAGCGGTGAAATGGCCTTTTTGCAACCGCAGCGTGATGAACAACAGCATCAGCATACCCACAAACACGTGAAAGCCGTGAAAGCCCGTCAACATGAAAAAGGTGGAACCGAAGATGCCTGAGGTGAGTTTGAGGTTCAGATCAGTGTAAGCGTGGTAGTACTCGTAGCCTTGCACCGTCAGAAACACG
>JBLIJY010000035.1:0-11933 GCA_047636095.1 Hydrogenophaga sp.
CCCGGCAAAAGAGAGGGCAGGGCCGCGCGTTCGGCCTGGCCGCGAAAGTCCAGGCTGTGCGTGATGCGCAGCGGCTCCAGGGCGCGGTGGTCGTCTGGCGTGAGGCCGGCGAGGTGATCCGAGCGGTACACCAGCCCGAGGCGCATGCGGCGTCCGCCTATGCCGATGTAACCGCCGAGATCGCGAAAGTTGGAAGCGCCTTGCAGCATGGGTGGGGTGTCTGGATTTTTCATGTGAAATTCAGAGCGTTCAGCCCTCGACCAGCCCGCTGTTTGCGGTCAGTGGTGGTGACCGTGCGCGCCGTGCGCATGGCCGTGTGTGACTTCCTCGGCGGAGGCTGCTTTCACATCCAACACCTTCACCGCAAAAAGCAAGGTTTGCCCGGCCAGCGGGTGGTTGCCGTCGAGTAGCACGGTATCGCCCTTGATCTTCATCACGGCGAACACCTGCTGCTCACCTTGCTCGTTGCTGCCCTGCAGCTGACCGCCCACCTTCACCCCCGCAGGGAAATCGCGCTTGGGCATGCTGGTGGCCAGCGACTCGTCGCGCTCGCCGAAGGCGTCTTCCGGCGGCAGCATCAAGGTCGCCGTGAAACCCGCTTCCTGCCCCTCCAGCGCTTTTTCGATGCCAGGCAGGGTGTTGCCATAACCGCCATGCAAGTAGGCGCGCGGGGTCTTGCCGTCTTCCAGCACCTTGCCCCGGGCATCGGTGGCGCGGAAGGTGAGGGTGACAATAGTGTCTTTGGTGATTTTCATGGCGGTGCTTTTAAGGATTCAGCGCGCAGGGCGCACAGCGGACTTGGGACGGAAGGCTTTGCAGACCGCCTCAACCGTTTCCAGGTACGGGCCGCCGATGAGGTCGATGCAATAAGGCACCGCAGCAAAAATGCCATTGATGCGCTGGGTGCCGTCGGCATTTTTCAGGCCTTCGAGCGTCTCGGCGATGGCTTTGGGCTGGCCTGGCAGGTTGATGATGAGACTCTGACTTCGGATCACCGCGACTTGTCGGGAGAGGATGGCGGTCGGCACAAAGGCCAGGCCGATCTGGCGCATCTGCTCGCCAAAACCCGGCATCTCCTTATGTGCTGCGGCGAGCGTGGCTTCGGGCGTCACGTCTCGCAGCGCGGGGCCGGTGCCGCCGGTGGTGAGCACCAGCGCGCAGCCGGCGTCGACCAGCTCGATCAGGGTGGCGCTGATGCGCTCAAGCTCGTCGGGGATGAGCCGGGCCTCGAAGGTGATCGGGTTGTGCAGGGCGCGCTCGAGCCAGTCCTGTAAGGCTGGCAGGCCTTTGTCTTCGTAGGTGCCAGCGCTGGCGCGGTCGCTGATCGAGACGATACCGATGCGCACCGGCTCGGGGTTTGTGGGGGTCATGACGGGATCACTCGGCATCGGTATCGGTCGGGGTGTCGGTCGTGGGTTCTACCGCTTGGTCGGGCTCGTTTTTTCGTCCCAGCGTGGTGCGCACGGCCTGGAACAGCTCCCGGTAAGCCTTGCCGTGGCGCTGCGCCTCGCCAGGCTTCTCAATCGCCGCCTGGGCGTCTTTGCGGGCTTGGCGTATCAGCGCGCGCAGTTGCTGCACATCGGCCTGCGGATCGAGCTCCAACCACTGGGTGAAGGCGTCGTCGTCGGCCATCAGGCGATCGCGCCATTCTTCAGCCTGGTGCAACGCGAGCGTGGCCTTGGCCGAGGGGCGGCGCTGCTCGTCGAGCGCGGCTTCGATTTCCGACACGCTTTCAGCGGGCAGCTTGCGCATGAGCTTGCCGATGAACTGCATCTGGCGGCGGCGGCCTTCAAAGTTCGTGATGCGCCGGACGGCGTTCACTGCATCGAGCAACTTCTCTGGCAGGTGCTCGCTGGCCACCAGCCGAGCGGTGGGGCTCTGGCCCAGCGTGAGCAGGCTCTCGCCGAGCGCTTGCAGGCGGTCGCTTTCTTTTTTCAGGTCGGTCTTGCTGGCATCGGTCGAGCCTTTGAGTTCGCGCTTGAGCTCCAGGTCGAGTTCGCTGCCTTCGGCCACGAATTGGCCCCGAACGTAATAGCCTTTGGTGGGTTTGCGGGACATCGGATGGGGTGCTGCCGCGCTGCCAGTGGCATCGGGTGCGGGGTACCTAAGGTGGAGGGGAGGGTGAAGGGGAGGGCGACAAGTATCATAGCTTCCGACATGAAAACACCCACCCACACCACCGCACCCCTTCCTCTCGCAATTGAAGCGGACCAGCCGCTGCGGGGCTTTCAGTATTCCAGATCCAGATTCGAGGAACTGGTGGACATGGCGTTGGACCACGCCCAGAAGCTGGGCGCGGTGGACGCGGCCGCCGAGGTGTCGGAGGGTGCGGGTCTGAGCGTTTCGGTGCGCAAGGGCGAGCTGGAGAATGTGGAGCGCAACCGCGACAAGTCGCTGGGTGTCACGGTCTACATCGGTCGCAAGCGCGGCAATGCGTCGACCTCTGACTTCTCGCCAGCGGCGGTGCGCCAGACGGTGAAGGCGGCCTATGACATCGCCCGCTTCACCGCTGAAGACCCAGCGGCTGGCCTGCCCGACGCGCAGGATGTGGCCGATGAGCAGCGCGATCTCGACCTGTTCCACCCCTGGGCGCTGAATTCGGAAGAGGCGCTGCAGATCGCGCTGGCCTGCGAGGCGGCTGCCTTTGCCACCAGCAAGAAGATCAGCAACAGCGAAGGCGCTGGCGTCTCGGCCCAGCAATCGCACTTTTTCACCGCGCACCTGCGCGGCGGCGAGCGCGGCAAGCCAGGCATTTTCAGCGGCGGCTACGCCAGCTCGCGCCACAGCCTGTCGGTGGCGCCGATCGCGGGCAAGGGCGCGCAAATGCAACGCGATTACTGGTACAGCTCGCAGCGCGCACAACAAAACCTCGCCAGTCCGCAGGCGGTGGGACGCTACGCGGCCGAGCGTGCGCTATCGCGTCTGGGCTCGCGCAAGATCGCCACCACCGAATGCCCGGTGCTGTTTGAGTCGCCGCTGGCGGCTGGGCTGCTGGGCGCCTATGTGCAGGCCACCAGCGGCGGTGCGCTGTACCGGAAAACCACGTTTCTGGGCAACAGCCTGGGCAAGACGGTGCTGGCCAAACACCTCGACATCGTGGAAGACCCACACATCCTGGGCGGCAAAGGCAGCTCGCCGTTCGACGACGAAGGCGTGCGCACCGTGCGCCGCAAGGTGCTCAGCGCGGGCAAGGTGCAGGGGTATTTTCTTTCCACCTACTCGGCGCGCAAGCTGGGCATGCGCACCACCGGTAACGCTGGCGGCTCGCACAACCTGGTGCTCAGCAGCCGCCTCACCCAGCCTGGCGATGATTTGGTCGCCATGCTCAAAAAACTCGGTCGCGGCCTGCTCGTCACCGAGCTCATGGGCCAGGGCGTGAACTACGTGACCGGTGACTACTCGCGCGGCGCCTCAGGCTACTGGGTGGAAAACGGCGAGATCGCCTACCCGGTACAAGAAATCACCATCGCCGGCAACCTGAAAGACATGTTCAAAGGCATCGAAGCGGTCGGTGCTGACGCCTTCAGCTTTGGAGCCAAGACCGTGGGCTCGATTTTGATCAACAGGATGAAAGTGGCGGGGAGCTGAAGGTTCTGGCGGCGGTTTGCGGCCACGCTGTGCAGCTCAGCCCTGCTCGCTGTCTCAGTCCCGACAGGGCCGTCGCCAGCTCGTTGCTAGAGTTCCCCTCATGAAAAATTTTGAGACCTTGGCCGATCTGGCGGCTTGTGTGGGGCAGGACGTGGCGGTGAGCGACTGGGTGACGGTGACCCAGGAACAGGTCAACCTGTTCGCTCAGGCCACGGGCGACCACCAGTGGATCCATGTGGATGTGCAGCGGGCAAGCCAAGGTCCATTTGGCGCGCCGGTGGCCCATGGCTTTCTCACCCTGTCGCTGCTGCCGGTTTTTTTTGAGTCTGCCATGACTGTGCGCCGCTCGGCGATGGGCGTGAACTACGGGCTCAACAAGGTGCGCTTTACAGCGCCCGTGCCGGTGGGTAGCCGCTTGCGCGCGCACTTGAAGCTGCTCTCGGTCGAACCGATCGCTGGCGATGGCCTCCAGATGTGCTGGGCAGTGTCGGTCGAGCGCGAAGGGTCTGAAAAGCCAGTGTGCGTGGCGGAATCGCTGGTGCGTCGCTATCCCTGAACCCTGTGCGCGGAGCGGGAGACGCCCGCCCAGCTACTTGATTCGCACCAACTGCTTGGCGTCTATCCAGCCCTGAAAGCACTCGATCTGGGCGTTGATACGCTCTGACGCTACGGTCTGGTTGTGGCGCTGTGAAATGATTTGGTAGGCGTCATTGCGCAGCAGCCATAAATCTTGTGGCGTCTGGGCCCGATCGATCTTGTGACGCAGCCGTTGCGCGGTGGTGCCGTCGCAGTCGCTCAGGCAGTCCAGCAGAGCCTGGCGGATGGCCAGCAGATCTTTGAGCGCGACTTTTTTGTGGGGCCTTGGGCGGCTCCCTTGTGCGGCGCCGAACAGGCGGGCGATGGTGGCAATCAATCGGGTCTCCATGGAGCCGGGTCAGCCTCGGTGGGAAGGAGGCGGTTGGTGGGGTGTGACAAACCGCCTGAAACAGCGAGGTTGGACAGCCTTCGGACGCACACTGGCATGTGTGAGGCGAGTCCCAAGCCCATTCGGGTGTGGCTCTTCACGATGAAGCACCCACAAAGCTCTGCTGGCGCCAGGCTTCGAAAGTGGCCACAGCCACCGCATTGGACAGATTGAGGCTGCGCTGCCCTTCGCGCATGGGCAGACGCAAGCGCTGCTCATTGGGAAAGTGCTCGCGCACCGTCTCGCTCAGGCCTTGTGTTTCGGAGCCGAACACCAGCCAGTCGCCGGGCTGAAAACGGGCCTCAAACAGGCTGTGGCTGCCGCGCGTGGTCAGCGCGAAACAGCGTGCTGGATCCGGTTGTTCACTGGCGAGGAAATCGGTCCAACTGGCATGGCGTTTGAGTGCAGCGTATTCGTGGTAATCCAGCCCGGCGCGGCGCATCTGCTTGTCTTCCATCGAGAACCCCAGCGGTTCGATCAGATGCAAATGGCAGCCGGTGTTGGCGCACAGGCGAATCACATTGCCTGTGTTGGGCGGGATCTCGGGGGCAACAAGGACGATGTGAAACATCAGGCAACAATGGAAAGGGCAAGCATGCCCATGGTTGAAGCGGACCAGTGGGCTGGCCGTCTGTGCTCTCCCTGCGCTGAGGATGATAGCGTTGCAGCCGTTCGCCGATGGTCGGGCGAAAGTCGGTGGGGTCGGATCTACAACGCGGAGTGAATCACTGGTTCAGGGTGCGTGCGATCACCAGGCCTTGCACCTGCGCGACGCCAGCCTGTCGCAGGGCGAGTGCGGCACTGTGCAGTGTGGTGCCGGTGGTGCTCACATCGTCCACCAGCAACACGCGTTTGCCGCGCAGTGCCTCGACCCGATGCGGTGCGGCGGCAAAAGCACGGCTCAAATTGCGCAAGCGCTGCTCGCGCGCCAAGCTGTGTTGGTCTGGTGCGTCGCCCAGGCGCACCAGTGCATCAGGAAGCCCAGCGGGTGCACGGGTGAGTCTCGCGCGCAGCGCCTTCACCAGTTCCCAAGCCTGGTTGTAACCGCGGCTCATCAGCCGTTGCGATTTCAGCGGTACCGGGACCAGCCAGTCACTCCTGACGATCAGATCTTGGGCGCCAGGTGTGGCCAGCATGCGTTCGGCCAACACGCCGGCCAGCCCTGGCTCATCGCGGAATTTGAAACGGGCGATCAGATCGTCCCAGGGGTAGGCGTAGTCCACGGCAGCGAGACAGCGGTCCAAAGAGGAGGGCATTGGACTTGTCAGGCAGTCCCCGCAGAGGTCGCCTTCCACAACCAGAGGCGCGGCGCAGGTTCTGCAGCGCCAACGCGCCAATGCGAAGCGGCCCACGCAGGCCTCGCACACCGGTTGCGTCGGCCACTGCCCACACACCTGGCAAACCGCCGGCCAAGGGCGTGTGGCTTGCAGCAAGGCCTTTAACATCGCGCCAATATAGGAGGATCTCATCCCGCAAAGCCACAGCGCCGCGCCAGAACCTCCCCAATCTGGGTCTTTTTTGTGACATCTTCTCTCGAACTCGAACCCCCAGTACCCGATCTGGACGCGACCGCCGCTCGCCGCTGGCGCGATCTGCCGCGAAGCGAAAGCCCCTGGCTGAACGAAGAAATCGCCTCACGGATGGCGGAACGCCTCCAATGGTTTCGCCAGCAGCCCGCGAGCTGGTTGCATTGGGAGCCTCAAACCGGCGGGGTGAAGGCCCACCAGCGCCTGCAAACGCTACTGCCTCAGGCGCCAAGCCAGATCGCCGCGCACGACACGCGACAAGCTTTGGCCCTGTTGGCGCCACCCCAGACGCGCTCCTGGATTCCGCTGTCGTGGAGCCGCAAGAACCGGTTGAAAGTCGCAGACGAAGACACCCGCGTCGATATGCTGTGGGCCAACATGGTGTTGCATCTGGAGCCGCAGCCACAGCAGCTGCTGCGCCGCTGGAACACACACATCAACACCCAGGGCTTTCTGATGTTTTCCTGCCTCGGGCCAGACACCTTGCGCGAGCTGCGCAGTGTGTATGCCGCACAGGGCTGGCCGTTGCCCCACCATCCGTTCACCGACATGCATGACTGGGGCGACATGCTGGTGTACAGCGGTTTCGCCGAGCCGGTGATGGACATGGAGCGGCTCACGCTCACCTACAGCAGTGGTGCCACGCTGCTGAATGATTTGCGTGGCTTGGGACGCAATTTGCACGCCGGCCGACCCACTGGCCTGCGTTCCCGCCAGTGGCGCCAGCGCCTGATTGCGGCTTTGGAAGCCGGTCTCCCACGCGACGCCGACGGGCGCTTGCAGCTCACGGTGGAGGTGGTCTATGGGCACGCATTCAAGGCACCACCCCGCCCTGTTAAAGGCCTGGCGGGCGAGACGGCGGTGGCTATGGACGACATGCGCGCCATGCTGCGCGCCAGCCGTCGTTGATGCGCGCCAGCGGCTGACCCCTTGCCCGACTCGGATGCAGCGCTTTCGCCACAGATCGGCTGCTGTAGCTCGCTACAATCCACATCCAACAAGGTTGGTGGGGCATGTTCCCCGGTCCATGCCCCACCCAAAGGGGTTGGTGCCCTGAATGGAGTCGGTGATGGATCGGTCCAGCAGCTCATTTCGACTGGCGAAAACCTCTGAAGACGGCCTGGACTGGACACTGCAACGCAACTGTTCGGTGTCTCCAGCACAACTCGGACTTTGCTTCCTGTGCCTCAGCGCTCTGTCGCTCTCCGTGGGCCTGTTTTTCTGGTTCCAAGGGGCGGTGCTGGTATTGCCGTTTGCGGCGCTGGAACTGATGGCGCTGGCCACCGCTTTTCTGATTCACGCCCGCCATGCAGCTGACCGGGAACGCATCAGTGTTCGTGGCGGACAGTTGGTGGTGGAGGTGGAGAGGGCCGGTCGGGTTGAGCGCTGTGAGTTTGTTCGTGAGTGGGTTCGCATAGAGCCTCAACGGCATCACGGGCTGGTGGAGGTGGTGGGTGGGGGGCGCTCGGTGTGCGTAGGGCGTTTTTTGCGAGCCGACTTGCGTGTCTTGTTGGCTCGGGAATTGAGGCAGGCGGTGCGTGGCGCAGCATTGTGATTTGTGGTTGTTGAAAGCTGTGTGAGCCCTGCATGGGCAGGGGTCAGAAAATTTGTTCTAATTGGTGTTGATATAAATCAATGCTTATATTCGAGGCGGAAAACGTGAGTCAGTCCATCACCATGGTTGAGAGTTTGGGAAAGCACCGCACCGCGCTGCGTGCGGTAAGCGTGTCGCTGGTGACCACTTGGGGCGCTACAACGGCTGCCATGGCCCAAAAAGTCAACGATCTGCCAGGTGGCCCAGCGGTCAATCAGCTCAATTTTGCACCCGCCGTGACGCAAATCGCGCATGAGCAGGCATGGTTGCACTGGTACATGATGGCGATCTGCCTCGTGATCTTCGTGATCGTGTTTGGCGTGATGTTCTATTCCATCCTGAAGCACCGCAAGTCGGTGGGACACAAATCGCAAGTGCTGGCCGAGCCGCTCTGGGTCGAGCTGGGCTGGACCATCGTCCCGCTACTGATTGTGATTGGCATGGCCCTTCCTGCTACCAAGGTCTTGGTGGCCCAGAAAGACACCACCAACAGCGACCTCACCATCAAAGCCACCGGTATGCAGTGGAAGTGGGGCTACGACTACATCAAAGGCGAAGGCGAGGGCATCGGCTTCCTTTCCACGCTTGATAAAACCCACCGCGAGATGTCCAGCAGCGGCAACCCGCCGCCAATAGACAACTATTTGCTGAAGGTCGACAACCCCTTGGTGGTGCCAGTGGACCGCAAAATTCGCATCATCACCACCGCCAATGACGTGATTCATGCGTGGATGGTGCCCGCCTTTGGCGTCAAGCAAGATGCCATTCCTGGCTTCGTGCGCGACACCTGGTTCCGCGCCGAGAAGACCGGTGATTTCTACGGCCAGTGCGCCGAACTGTGCGGCAAGGAGCACGCCTACATGCCGATCCATGTGAAGGTGGTATCTGCTGAGGAATACACCGCATGGGTTGATGGCCAGAAGAAGGCCATGGCCGCTGCGGCAGACGACCCAAACAAAGTGTGGAATTTGGCGGACCTGGTTCAACGCGGTGAGTCGGTGTATGCCGCCAACTGTTTGGCCTGTCATGGTGCGCAGGGCAAAGGCGGTGGCGCGATCAAGGCGCTCGACGGTTCGGCCTTGGTTGTTGATGTCGACAAGTCGAAGATGATCAACGTATTGCTCAACGGCCAGAACAACGGCGCTATGCCAGCTTGGAAGCAGTTGTCCGACACCGAACTGGCGGCAGTGATGACTTACACCAAGAACAACTGGTCGAACCAGACCCAGCGCATGGTGCAGCCCGCTGAGGTGCTGACCGCGCGCCAGTAAACCGCCGCCTGACAACAATACCCGCAGAGCCATTGAGGAATAGACCATGAGCGCAGTTCTCGACCACCACGACGCACACGACCACGACGACCACCACGCCCCCACGGGCTGGCGCCGTTGGGTTTATGCGACCAACCACAAGGACATCGGAACCTTGTATCTGTTGTTCTCCTTCACCATGTTGATGGTGGGTGGTGTGCTGGCGCTTGGCATCCGCGCCGAGTTGTTTCAACCTGGTTTGCAATTGGTGAACCCCGGTTTGTTCAATCAGCTCACCACCATGCACGGACTGATCATGGTGTTCGGCGCCATCATGCCGGCCTTTGTGGGCTTTGCGAACTGGATGGTGCCGCTGCAGATTGGTGCCTCCGACATGGCATTTGCGCGCATGAACAACTTCAGCTTCTGGCTGATGATTCCGGCCGCCCTGATGCTGGTGGGCTCCTTCTTCATGCCTGGCGGCGCGCCCGCCGCCGGCTGGACGATGTACGCACCCTTGACGCTGCAAATGGGCCCGTCGATGGATGCCGCCATTTTTGCGCTGCACATTCTGGGTGCCAGCTCCATCATGGGTTCGATCAACATCATCGTGACCATTCTGAACATGCGCGCGCCCGGCATGACGCTGATGAAGATGCCGATGTTTTGCTGGACATGGCTCATCACCGCCTACCTGCTGATCGCCGTGATGCCCGTGCTGGCCGGCGCCATCACCATGACGCTGACCGATCGCCATTTCGGCACCAACTTCTTCAACCCAGCCGGTGGCGGTGACCCGGTGATGTACCAGCACATCTTCTGGTTCTTCGGTCACCCCGAGGTCTACATCATGATTTTGCCGGCCTTCGGCATCGTCAGCCAGGTGATCCCGGCGTTCGCCCGCAAGAAGCTGTTCGGCTACGCGTCCATGGTGTACGCCACGGGTTCGATCGCCATTCTGTCTTTTGTCGTGTGGGCGCACCACATGTTCACCACTGGCATGCCTGTGACCGGTCAGCTGTTCTTCATGTACTCGACGATGCTGATCGCGGTGCCCACCGGCGTGAAGATTTTCAACTGGATCGCCACCATGTGGAAAGGATCTATGACGTTTGAGACCCCGATGCTGTGGGCGGTTGGCTTCATTTTCGTGTTCACGCTCGGCGGGTTCACCGGCTTGATCTTGGCGATAGCGCCCATCGACGTGCAGATGCAAGACACGTACTACGTGGTGGCCCACTTCCACTACGTGCTGGTGGCTGGATCGCTGTTTGCGATGTTCTCAGGCATTTACTACTGGCTGCCCAAGTGGACCGGGGTGATGTATAGCGAAACCCGGGGAAAAATTCACTTTTGGGTATCGATGATCTCGTTCAACGTTACTTTTTTCCCGATGCACTTCCTGGGTTTGGCCGGTATGCCACGTCGCTATGCCGATTACCCGATGCAGTTCGCTGACTTCAACGCGATCGCTTCGGTCGGGTCGTTTTTCTTCGGCATCATTCAGGTGTACTTCTTTGTCGCGATCATCATCCCAGCGATGCGCGGCAAAGGCGAGAAAGCGGCACAAAAGCCATGGGAAGGCGCTGAAGGCTTGGAGTGGGAAGTGCCTTCACCAGCGCCATTCCACACTTTCGAGACCCCACCAAAGCTGGATGTGACCGCCACCAAGGTGATCGGCTGAACAGCGCAGGGTAGCGAAATCACATGAAATCAAACGAGCACAAGAGAAACAATCTGCGTCTGGCGTTGATTTTGGCGTCGGTGGTGGCGGTGTTTTTTCTGGGCTTCATTGGCAAGATGGTTTTCTTTGGTGGATAACCTCGCCGGGAAGCACACTTCGAGAGCAAGAGCCATGGGTCTGAAACACGAAAACTTCAAGATGGTGGGCAAACTGGGTGTGATTGCCATGGGTATGTTTGCCTTTGGCTATGCACTGGTGCCCATTTACCGCGCGATCTGTGAAGCCACGGGCATCAACATTCTGGCATTGTCCGAGCGCGAAGTGCCAGGAGCTAAGCCCAAGCTGCCTGCCAACACGCAGGTGGACACCTCGCGCACGATCACGGTGGAGTTTGATGTCAACGTGCGTGGTCCTTGGCATTTCAAGCCCGAAGTGCGCTCCCTGCAGGTGCACCCCGGTGAACTGACCACGGTGCTGTATCAGTTTCAGAATATCCAAAATCGCACGATGGCAGCGCAAGCTATTCCGAGCTATGCGCCCAAGCAGGCGATGTCGCATTTCCACAAACTTGAATGCTTTTGCTTTACCCAGTACACATTGGCTCCTGGCGAGAAGAAAGAATGGCCAGTGGCGTTTGTGATCGATCCCAAACTGCCCAAGGACGTGACCACCATCACGCTCTCTTACACCTTCTTCGAAGTGGGTGGTAAAGTGCCACCTGCACCGCAAGAGGTGGTGCAAGTTCCAGCAACGGCATTGACGCCTGTGTCTCTGTCCGTGTCTGTCCCCAAGTTGATGGGGACGATTTGAGTAAGTTGCCGCCACACCGACGAAAGGGAAACATTCTGGGTACGGTGAAGGCGGTTCTCTGGGGCTTCCTTGGTGTGCGACGAGATACCGATTACCAAAAAGACATTGCCAGTCTCAATCCGATCCACATCATCGTTGTCGGTATCGCGATGGCAATGTTGTTCGTGCTTGGCCTAATCGCCTTGGTGAACTGGGTCGTGCCCTGATAAGAGTTGCTCAGTAGCCTTGGATTTTTCTTATTTGTCAAAAACAGACGGTGGTCTGAAACTTCCCTCTTCAGGGGAATAAAATTCATTTTGAAGAGGGTCACCTCTTCCAAATTCGTTCCTTTAGGGGCACGGACTGAAACACACAAGCGGATAGCGATTAGGAGTGAACATGTCATCCACAACACCGGGCAGCACGCCTTATTATTTTGTTCCGGGCCCCTCGCGCCACCCGGTGTTTGCGGCTTTTGGCCTGTTCTTTGTGATTCTGGGCGCCGAGCAATGGGTCAACGGCGCTGCCTGGGGCGCCT
>JBLIJY010000036.1:0-11806 GCA_047636095.1 Hydrogenophaga sp.
ACAGGGTGCGCACCGCCATGTCGATGGCGGGCACGCCAGTGCGTGCCTGGCGAATGTCGGCCGGCAGCTCGCTGGCGTAGGCGCTTTCAGGCAGCAGGCCTTCGTGCAGGGACTCCAGAATGCCATCATCCAGGTGGTGCCAGACGTGGCGGAAGTACTCGCGCCAGCCGAGCTCGAAAACGAACTTGTGTTGCACGTCCAACCGGTGCTTCGCAGCCACCCCGGCCAGCACCTCGGGCGGGCTGACGATGCCATGCGTGATGTAAGGCGAGAGCTGTGTGACCGCGCCTTCGATGGCGTTGCGGCTGCGAGCGTATTCGGCGGGGCGCACGGCGGCGATGCGCGCCAGTGCAGCTTCGCGAGTGGGCGAAAACATCTGCAGAGGTTTCATGCGGTGGCCCCCACCTCGCCACGACGGATGGCGTCAGCGCGCTGTGTCACAGCCTGGCGCTGGCTGTCGGTCAAGCGCTCAGCGTTCTTCATCTGCAAGGCCATGCGGGCGTTTTTGGATAGCAAGGGTTGGTGGCGCATCAGAAAGTCCCAGTAGAGGGTGGTATACGGGCAGGCGTTGTCGCCTTCGCGCAGCGCCGGGTCGTAGCGACAACCCTTGCAAGGGCCACCCATACGCTGGATGTATTTGCCAGTAGCCACATAGGGTTTGCTGGCCATCAGCCCGCCATCGCCGTACTGGCTCATGCCCAGCGTGTTGGGCAGCTCCACCCACTCCACCGCATCGACGTAGACCGCCAGGTACCACGCATGCACCTGCTGGGGCCGCACGCCGAGCAGCAGAGCGTACAGGCCGGTCACCATGAGGCGCTGAATGTGGTGGGCGTAGCCGTGTTCCAGGGTCTGCGTGATGGCGTCTTTCAGGCAAGCCATATCGGTTTTACCGGTCCAGAACCAGGCGGGCAAGTCTTGGTGGGCATCGAGTGCATTGCGCTCCACGTAGCTGGGCATCTGCGTCCAGTAAATGCCGCGCACGTACTCGCGCCAGCCCAGAATCTGGCGAATGAAACCCTCCACGCTTTGCAGTGGCGCATGTCCTCGGTGATAGGCGGCTTCGGCCGCTTGCACCACCTCGCGCGCATTCAGCAATTTGAGGTTCAGCGCCGCCGACAGGTGCGAGTGGTAAAGCCAAGGCTCGCCCGGCCACAGCGCATCTTCGTAGCGACCGAAAAGCGGCAGCCGTTCGTCAATGAAACGCTGCAGCGCCTGCAAGGCCTGTTCGCGGGTCACCGGCCAGGCGAAGCTGTCCAGCGTGCCGGGGTGTTGCGCGAAATGGGTGTTGACCAGCGCGATCACCTCGCGCGTGAGGGCGTCGGGCTCGAAGGTGGCGCGTGGGGGCAGCAGGCCCGGGCCCTTTGCTCCGAAAGATTCGCGGTTGTCGGCATCGAAGTTCCACTGGCCGCCTGCCGGTTGGCCGTCTTGCATCAGCACGCCGTGGCGCTGGCGCAGCTCGCGGTAGAAATATTCCAGCCGCAGCGACTTGCGCCCCTTTGCGTGGGCCTCGAAGTCGCGCACGGTGGTGAAAAAATGGCGGTCGTCGCAGAGCTCCAGCGCCAAACCCGCTGCCTCCACCACCACTTTGAGCTGCTGCCACACCCGCCAGTCGCCGGGTGCGGTCATCAGCACCCGCTGTGGTTGCAGGGCGGCCAGATCGGACTGCAATTTGGCCGCCAGACTGTTCTCGTTGCCAGAGGTGCCGGCATCGTCCAGCAGGCGGTAGTGCAAAGGCCGGCTGGCTTCTCGCAACGCTTGCGCAAAGTGACGCATGGCGCTCAGGAAGAGGGCGGTACGCTGCTTGCTCGACCAGACGTGGGTGGATTCCGCTTGTGCCTCGGCCATCCACACCACGTCTTGCGCGGGATCGAAGTTGTCAAAGGCGGCAGCGTCCAGATCGAGCTGATCGCCCAACACCAGCACCAGATGTCTCACACGGCTCATTGGGGGCTTTCGCTGCTCAGGTCGCGCCCTGAGCGCTTTGGGAGGGTGAGTCGGTGCTGTGGGTATAAACCGCGATGTAGTTCACCCGCGTGTCGCGGCACCACGACGCTTTGTGCAGCACAGGCAAATAGCGCATGCCTCGCAGGTGGCGCTGTTGCAAACCCGAGCGAGCCACGGCGGCGGCCAGTTCCGCCGGCCGCACAAAGCGGCTCCACTGGTGCGTGCCGCGCGGCAGCACCCGCAACACGTACTCGGCTCCGACGATGGCAAACACAAAGCTTTTCCAGGTGCGGTCGATGGTGGAGGCGAACAGCAGCCCGCCAGGCACTACGCTCTTGGCCACCGTGTCGACAAAGGCCGGCACATCGCTCACATGCTCGACCACCTCCAGCGCGAGCACCACATCAAATTGCTCGTCGGGGGCGAGTACATCGGTCGGGTCGCCCAGCCGGTAGTCGACCGCCACGCCTTGCGACTCGGCATGCAGACGAGCGGCGGCGATGTTGCCAGGTGAGGCATCCACGCCCACCACCTGCGCGCCCAGGCGCGCCAGGGGTTCAGACATCAGCCCGCCGCCGCAGCCCACATCTAGGATGCTCAGGCCGGTCAGTCCAGCCGATTTCTCGCGCCCGAAGTGCGATGCAATCTGTTCGACCACATGGTCCAGCCGCAAGGCATTGACCACATGCAGCGGCCGCATGGGGCCTTCGCTGTTCCACCAGGTCGCGCTCAGGCGGTTGAAACGCTCGATCTCAGAGGTGATGGCTGTCATGGTGAGTCAGATCAAATGTGGCGGCAAACGGCCACGGCGCGCCGGGAGCCGACACCTACCAGCCAGCACCAGGCGCGCAGCAGCACACCCGGTTGGCCTGGGCCTTTGGCGGCGGCGGCCTCATTGCGGTGCGCTACCTCGTCACCCTGGCAGTCGAGCAGCGTTTGGCGCAGCGAGCACAGCTCGTGGTGTGCAGCCAGGCGGTGCACCTGTTCTTCGTAGTGCTGGTCCACAAACTGTTCCACCGCCTCAATCGTGGCGTAAACCGCGCGCGGTCCCACCAAAGCGGGCAGGGCGCCTGTGAGCCAGCCAGCCAGACGCCACACCGGCAGCAGGCGGCTGCGGTCTGCCCGGGGCAACCAAGCTTCAATCTGGTGCAAGTGTGCTTGTTCTGTGGCCATGTGGCGCTGGGCAAATGCACGCAGCTGGGGGTCGCGCGCAAATTGCAAGACGCCTCGATAGATGCAAACCGCACCGGTCTCGCCTGCGTGATCGGTGCGCAGGTCGGCCACCACCTCGGCAGGCAGGGCTTGGACCCGGGCCATGGCCACACCGAGCGGGCTGCCGCGCGATGTGGCCCGACCACCCCTGGCTGTTGCTGAGGATGGGTTGGACACCATCAGCCTTTCTTGGCCCAAGCGTTGCACCAGCCCTTGCCTGCGACCTGTTTACCAGCGAACAACGGGCAGCCGCCCCATGGATCGGTGGCTTTTCCCTGGTACAGGGCGCAATTGGTGCAGACCTGTCCGGCGGCGTATTTCGGGAATTTTTTGGTGTCGGTCTTGGTGGCGTCTTCAAAATAGCCCAGCGCCACTGCCTGTGGGTCTTTTTCGCTCAGCTTCGCCTGGGCTTGGGCCTGAGTGGCGGTGGCAAGCGCAGCGCTGCCTGCCGCGATGGTCATCATGAATGTGCGTCGTGAGTTGTTCATGTGTCTGTTCTTGGTCATGCAAGCCGGTTGAAAAATGCACTCAAAACCGAGGGCTTGCGGTCTCGGCGTGCTCTGGGTGTTCTGTGTCTTTTGGTCACTGCGTTGTTTGTTGCCGGTGCTGTGCGATCCCTTCACGCGTGCACCGCCTTCATCTTGGATGTACCGCCAACAGAAGCGGACACTGTTGGCGAGGCAGTTTGCCAACGCCGTGTGATCAGACTTTCGGCGATCCGTGCCGCCAGCAGCGAACCGCTGCGGTGCACCTGATCCACTTGGCTGGCCACCACGCTGTCGCCACAAACGCCCATCAGCACGCTGTCGTCCCACCAATATTTGGCCTGCTCAGCCTGGGCAGCGGGTGCATCGACATAGGCGTGCTGCCACAGGTGGGCCAGCAGAAAACTGGGCGTCACCGTGCGCTTTGCACACGCCTCAAAATTGCTGTGCAGCAGCTCGGCTACCGTCTCGGGGTCATCAAACCGGTGCTCATACGACCACCGATCGTTGGCCTCAATGAACCACCGTTGGGGCAAACCCGATGGCCGCCCGGGTTTGCTGTGCATGGCGGCAATTCGCTCGATCGGGCCGCCCTCAAACGCTGCGTGGCTTGGCAGACCCACCGTGCGCTCTGTGCCCAGCAGCAGCACCCACCGATGGCGGTAGCGAACCGCGCCAAGTGCTGCACTCAACTCGATCGACTCAGCCGCGAGGGACTGGGCCAGCGGCGCTGGCACAGCAAGAACCAGCGCTTGAAAATCTTCGTCGATGTGGGTCGCTTCGTGTCGAAGCACCCAGTTCGCACCGCGCCGATGGGCATGGTTGATGCGGGTGTTCAGCCGAACATCCAAAGGCTGTGCGATTTCACCTGCCAAGGCCGCCATCGAAGGCACGCCCACCGTTCCCATCAACTCCAGCACGGTCTCTTCGACCGCTTCGGCTTCGTCCGAGCCTCCCGCTTTTCCCGAGTACTCGGTGTCTGAGGGAGCAATGGCCTGGGTCCAGGGATGAAGAGCTGCCAGCATGCCAGCGCGCTGTGTTGCATAAGCCGCCAGCCGCGTTGACCCGCAGATCACCTGGGCGCCATCATCGAACCAGCCAATGCGGGTGTTGCGTGAACCGCATCGGCCACCCAGACGATCGCTGGCCTCGAACACCACAGGGGCATAACCGCGCACAACCAGTTCACGCGCACACGACAGGCCGCTGATGCCTGCACCGATAACGGCCACGCGTGTCGCGCTGCGGTGGGTCAATGCAGCCTCGCTGCCTGGTATTGATTGGTGGCCCATGGGGATTTCGTGGCTCCGGTTCACGGTGGCTTATGGCTCCTGTGCTTACAAGCAGCCAGGGCCTCATCGGCGCCTGACGCGGCATGCGCAAACCCCGCACAAGTCCCACAGGAGACTTGCAGAGGCTGTCCAGATGGTTTTCTCAACTGAGCTGTGTTTGCGTCGTTAAATAATAGCTGAAATCGATGCAATACAGACTCTTTTTTCAAAATATTCTTGACTTTGGCATTTAATCAACTCAAAATCAGACTCAACAAAGAGTAGTTCATGACTCATTCAGCGCAAAATCCCAAGATGCAGTTACCGCTCGCCCCCACCCCGCCGACTTTTCGCAGCGGCGCCGCTGCACGCATGGCGGGCATGCCGGTTTCCACCTTGCGCATCTGGGAGCAGCGGTACCAAGCGGTTGGGCCAACCACCGCACCTTCAGGCCATCGGCTCTATTCGGTCGCAGATGTCGAGCGGGTGATGGTGTTGCGTGAGCTGACGCAGCATGGACACGCCATCGGTTCTCTGGCCGCGTTGAACGTTGAGCAGCTGCAAGATTTGGCTCGAACACGGGCCAGTGCCACCACCACAGCAAGCGCCAAGCCGTCGGTGCACAGCGCGCCCCTTCGCATCGTGGTGGTGGGCCAGGCCATGGCACAACGGCTCAGACGGCCCGCTGTCGTTGAGCGTTGGCCAAGACCGCTGCAGATTGTGGGTGCATATGACTCGCTCAAGGAGGCCTTGCAAGCAGCCGGGAGACCAGCCGCTGCACCCGTCGATCTGTTTCTCTGGCATGCGTCCAGTTTGCAAGCCGATGCAGCGAGCGATCTGGCGGCTGCGCGGGCTGCGTGGCACGCCCGGGAAATGGCTGTGGCTTACCGCTTTGCTGGAGCTGCTGCGCGCGACGCGTTGGTCAGCGCCGGTGCGTCCGTTGTCCGCGAGCCAGCCGACGATGGGGCGCTGGTTGCCTGGCTGTCGTCTTTCGGATCGGCGCCCACCCCTGCCCGCAGCGCCCAGAGCGGGACCAAGACCAGCGGTGATACAGATGGCCACGGGATCGACCGCCGCTTGCTCGATGCACTGACCCTGAGCGCTGGTGCGATGGCGCTGCCGGCGCGGCGTTTTGACGACACAGCTTTGACCAAATTCGCCGGGCTGTCATCTAGCCTGGTCTGTGAATGCCCAGGCCATGTGGCGGAGTTGCTGATGCAAGTGGCCAGTTTTGAGAGCTACAGCGCCCATTGCGCCAACCGCAGCTTGGTCGACGCCGAGCTGCACAGCTATTTGCAGCGGGTTGCGGGTGCTGCCCGGTTGCTGTTTGAGTCTGCACTGGAGCGTGTGGCCCTTGCAGAAGGCCTGGCGCTGCCTTGATTCAGATTCACCAACGGAGTCATTCCCCATGATCTTGTCACTGGCCGTTTTGAGTTCAGCCCTTTTGTTTGGCGGTATGACGCTTTATTCCTTTGGCTTTGCCGCCTTTTTGTTCACCGCGTTGCCAGCGGCGACGGCGGGCGCGGCACTGCGGCGAGCCTTTCCGTGGTTCTACGTGTTTGTCATGGCGACTGCGGCGGTGTCCGCCCTGTTGTGGTGGCCCAGCAATGCCGCCTTCGCCGCCCTCATGGCCGCGGTGGCCGTCACCACCGTGCCCCTGCGCCAAGTACTGATGCCGGCCATCAACCGAGCCACCGATGCGGGTCAGCGCCAACGCTTCAAGTGGCTGCACAGTTTGTCGGTGCTGGTGACCCTGGGCCACATTGGTGCCACTGGGTGGTTGCTAGCGGGTCTGGCTTGAGCGACAAACCGAGCCCAGTTTGCTGCTGCCCTCCAACAGCTTGTCAACATGCCACGGCGCAACTCTCCCAATGCGATTGAGGACCTGAGCGGTCTGACCCACTTGAGCGACATCGTTGTCGACAAGCGATTTGGGCAACGGTCGTCTGCGAAAAAGAACCGGCGCGACCGCCACTACGAGAAGCAGTTCATCCGCAACAGCCTCACCCACGGGCTGGCGCTTGAGCAGCCCGATCTGGATGATGTATTCCAGTCACTGACCCGAGGCGAAGGGTGCTGAACCCTTCGGTATCTGGAGCCTTGATCTGCCCCCTGTGCGGCAGGGTGATCCCACCCGCCCAACGCGATGCGCACCACCTCGTGCCCAAAAGCAAGGGTGGGCGACAAACGACATTTATGCACCGCGTGTGCCACCGCCAGATTCATGCGGTGCTGACGGAGACCGAGCTGGCTCGGCAATACGCGACCGTGCAAGCGCTGCTGGAGCACCCCGAGCTCCAGGTTTTTGTGTCCTGGATCAAGACCAAGCCGGACCATTTCTTTGTCAACACCCGAAAAAGTGCGCGCGTCAGAAAACGGTAGGTGGCTGTTTGGGTTCGAATCGTCCGATAAAGTCAAAAAGCTGGAAGACCGGAAGCTGATTCGCTAGGTGCGTGTGAGCATTCAGGGAAGTCACGTCATGCTGCTGTCTATCGACGCCCTGCTTGACGACTTCAACGCCTGTGGGGGCGTCCGACGGCAACCGCCGCGCCCGCTCACTTTTTCTTCAGCAGCCCATAAAGCACCAGCAAAATCACCGCGCCGATCACCGAGGCAATGAAGCCCGCCGCCTGACCGGGCGCATACAGGCCCAGAGCGGCGCCGCCGTAGCTGGCCAGGAAGGAGCCCGCCACGCCGAGCACGGCGGTCATGATCCAGCCCATGCCGTCGTCGCCAGGTTTGATGGCACGCGCCACGAAGCCGGCGATCAGGCCGATGAAGAGGGTTCCGAGCAGAGACAGCATGGGTCGTTTCCTTGGGTTTTGGTGGGCGCAAAAGGTGGCGCCATCAGCGCATTGCAGCCGCCGCTGGCCTATTCTGCCGCGACCGCCTCGATTTGCTCGTTGAGCTCCAGCCAGCGCTCTTCCAGCGGTTCCAGCTTCGTGTTGACTGCCTTGAGCTGGCGCCCTGCATCGGCCAGCTCGGCTGGTGTGGCTGGTCCATTCAGGCTGACTTGCAGGGCATCGCGCTCCTTCGTGAACTGTGCCATTTGCTTTTCGATGCGCTCAAGCTCTTTCTTGAGCGGCTTGAGCTGTTCGCGGCGCAATGCTTCTTGCTTGCGTTGGTCGGGGCCTGCCGTGGGTGCCGCCGCCATCGGTGCCGGTGTTGCCAAGGCCGCTGGGGCTGGTGCCGCTTGCGCGGCGCGCAGCTCCTGGCGCTGGGCTTCGCGCGACTGCTTGGCCACGTCGAGGATGTAGCGCTGGTAGTCGTCCAGATCGCCGTCAAACGGTGCGATGCCGCCGCGCGAGACCAGCCAGAACTCATCGCACACCGCGCGCAGCAAGGCGCGGTCGTGGCTGACCAGCATGACGGTGCCCTCGAACTCGTTGAGCGCCATCGACAGGGCTTCGCGCGTGGCCAGATCCAGGTGGTTGGTGGGCTCGTCGAGCAGCAGCAGGTTGGGCCGCTGCCAGACGATCATGCACAGCACCAAGCGCGCTTTTTCGCCGCCGCTCATGCTGCCCACCGCCTGCTTCACCTGGTCGCCGGTGAAATTGAAGCTGCCCAGGAAGGAGCGCAGGTCTTGCTCGCGCGTGGCCTGGCCTTGCAGGCGGCCCTCAGCGGTGCATTCCTTCACCAGCCGGATCATGTGTTCCAGCGGCGTGTCGGTCGGGCGCAGCACGTCGAGTTCTTGCTGCGCGAAATAGCCGATGTTCAGGCCTTTGCCTTCGGTCACCTGACCGGCCAGCGGCTGCAGCGCCCGCGCGATCGTCTTGACCACGGTGGATTTGCCCTGGCCGTTGGCGCCCAGAATGCCGATGCGCTGCCCGGCCTGCACCGAACGGCTGATGCCGCGCACGATGGTGGTGGGCTCGCCGCCCTCAGGAGGCGCGGGGTAGCCGAAGTCGACATCCTGCATGGCCAGCATGGGGTTGGGCAGGTTTTGCGGTTCGGTGAACTCAAAGGTGAAGTCCGCCTCGGCCAGCACCGGGCCGATTTTCTCCATGCGCTCCAGCGCCTTGACCCGGCTTTGCGCCTGCTTGGCCTTGCTGGCCTTGGCCTTGAAGCGGTCGATGAACTTTTGCAGGTGCGCCATCTTGTCCTGCTGCTTGGAATAGGCGGTGGCCTGCAGCGACATCTGCTCGGCGCGCATGTCTTCGAACTTGCTGTAGTTGCCGCCATAGCGGGTGAGCTGCGCGCGCTCGATGTGCACGGTCACATCAGTGATGGCGTCCAGAAACTCGCGGTCGTGGCTGATGACCAGCATGGTGCCGGCGTAGCGCTGCAGCCAGGCTTCCAGCCAGACCAGCGCGTCCAGATCCAGGTGGTTGGTGGGCTCGTCGAGCAGCAACAATTCGCTCGGGCACATGAGTGCGCGGGCGAGCTGCAGGCGCATGCGCCAGCCGCCGGAGAAGCTGTCGACCGGGCGCTCCAGCTCGTCGGTGCGAAAGCCCAGGCCGAGAATCAACGCCTGGGCTCGTGCGGGCGCATCGTGGGCGCCAGCGTCGTGCAGCGCCATGTAGGCGTTGCCCATTCGTTCGCCGTCGTCGGTGGCCTCGGCGGCTGTCACTTCCGCCTGCGCGGCGAGCAGCGTGGTGTCGCCCTCGATCACGAACTGGGTGGCCGGTATGTCAGTCTCGGGCATGTCCTGTGCCACCTGCGCCATGCGCCATTGCGGTGGCACGTAAAAGTCGCCCTTGTCTTCGTGCAGGCTGTGATCGAGCAAGCGGAACAGGCTGGATTTGCCGGCGCCGTTGCGGCCGACCAGACCCACTTTTTCGGTGGGATTGAGGGTGACGGAGGCGTTGTCGAGCAGCACCTTGGTGCCGCGTCGCAAGACGATGTTTTTGATGGTGATCATGGGGCGGGCGCAGCCACAGAGGCATGCGCCAAAAGTAGTTCGGCGGTGAGCAGGAGTACCTGATCGTCGCCAGCGCTGGTGGACAGCCAAACGGCTGGCAGCGCGGGAAAGGCCGCTTCAAAGAACGGGCGTTCGTTGCCGATTTCCAGCACCAGCACGCCGTGAGGCGAGAGGCGGCTGGGCGCGTCGCGCAGCAGGCCACGCACAAAGTCCATGCCGTCCAAGCCACCGGCCAACGCCAGCTCGGGCTCGGCACGGTATTCGGCGGGCAGGGCGCTCATGCTGTGCGCATTCACATACGGCGGGTTGCACAGGATGAGATCGTAAGGGCCAGGGCAGGCGGCCAGGCCGTCGGACTCCATCAGGCGGATGCGATCGGTCAGTGCGTGTTTGTCGAGGTTGACGCGCGCCACCGCGAGTGCGTCGGGGGACAGGTCGGCGCCGACGACATCCACATTGGGCCAGGCCATTGCCGCCAGCACCGCCAGGCTGCCGTTGCCGGTGCACAGATCCAGCACGTGGCGGGTGTCTTCGCACAGCCAAGCATCAAAGCCGCCGTCGACAATCAGTTCGGCGATGAAGCTGCGCGGCACGATGGCGCGCTCGTCGACATAAAAGGGCACGCCCTGCAACCAGGCTTCTCGGGTGAGGTAGGCGGCGGGTTGGCGGGTGTCGATGCGCCGGGCGATCAGCGCCTGCACCGATTGCGTTTGTTCGTCCGACATCGCTTGATCGGCCAGCGCGTTCAGGTCGCTGTCCAGCGGCAGTTTGAGCTGCCACAGCATCAGCCAGGCCGCTTCGTCGCGGGCGTTGTCGGTGCCGTGGCCATAGGCCAATGGGGCAGCCGCCAGGCGCTCGGTGGCCTGGGTCAGTAGGTCTTGCAGCGTCATGCGATGGGGCGCTCTGCGTTGACCTGGGCGGCCAAGTTCTCCAGCGTGCGCCGGTAGATGTTTTTGAGCGGTTCGATGTCGGCCACCGCCACGCACTCGTCGATCTTGTGAATGGTGGCGTTGGGCGGGCCGAACTCGATCACCTGCGGACAGACTTGGGCGATGAAACGGCCGTCGCTGGTGCCGCCGGTGGTGGAGAGCTGGGTGTCGATGCCGGTCTCGCTGTGGATGGCGCTGCGCACCGCGTCAACCAGCGTGCCGGGCGCGGTGAGGAACGGGCGCCCACCCAGCGTCCAGGCGAGGTCGTAACCCGTGTCGGGTAGCAAGCCTTGGGCAGCCAGGATGGCGGCCACCCGCTGCTGCAGACCTTCGGGAGTGGACTCGGTGGAGAAGCGGAAGTTGAAATCGATCACCACCGTGCCGGGGATCACGTTGCTGGCGCCCGTGCCGCCGTGGATGTTGCTGATCTGGAAGCTGGTGGGCGGGAAAAATGCGTTGCCTGCGTCCCAGACCTCGGTGGCGAGCGCGGTCAGCGCGGGCGTGGCCAGGTGGATCGGGTTGCTGGCCAGGTGCGGGTAGGCGATGTGGCCCTGAATGCCTTTGACGGTGAGCTTGCCGCTCAGCGAGCCACGGCGGCCATTTTTGATCATGTCGCCGGTGCGCTCGACCGAGGTGGGCTCGCCGACGATGCACCAGTCCATGCGTTCGCCGCGCTGCGTCAGCGCCTTGCAGACGATCACCGTGCCGTCGGTGGCCGGGCCTTCCTCGTCGCTGGTGAGCAGAAAAGCGATGTCGATCGCCGGCTGGGGCTCGCTGGCCAGAAACTCTTCACAGGCCACCACCATCGCCGCGAGCGAGGCTTTCATGTCGCTGGCGCCGCGTCCAAACAGCTTGCCGCCCTGGTGCGTGGGCACGAAAGGATCGCTGGCCCAGGCGGTGAGCGGGCCGGTGGGCACCACGTCGGTGTGGCCGGCAAACACCAGCGTGGGCTGCTCACCCGTGCCCAGCCGCGCCCAGAGGTTGCTGACGCGGCCCTCGGCCGGCCCGCTGTCCATTGATTCGCAGCGAAAACCGATGGCGGTGAGCCGCTCGGCGATCAGGGTTTGGCAACCCTCGTCGCGCGGGGTCACGGAGGGACGG
>JBLIJY010000037.1:0-11748 GCA_047636095.1 Hydrogenophaga sp.
GCTCTCTTCCACTACGCACAGGACCGTCATTTGGATTCACTTTCTGGAAATTTTTTTTGGATGGCCCCAACAAAAAGCCCAAAACGGGTGCCATCGAACCCAATATGGGTCTGAAAACCACGGCACCTCGAACATCGATTAATTGGGGTCAGATTCCAATTTTTTACTGGAACCTTGTGCCCCACAGAGGCTCAAGCTGAAAGCCTGCTCAGCGTGGTGCGCTTTTTTCTTTGCGTCATGCTGTGCAGCTCGTTCATCAACCCCTTGCGAAGGAAAACCCATGGCCCGACTCACCGCTGCCGATTTCGACCAGGAACTGCTTATCTTGTTTGACGCCTATGTGCACGGCGACCTGGACCGGCGGGGGTTTCTGGACCGCGCGGGCAAGTTCGCGGTGGGCGGCATGACGGCCACCGGCTTGCTGGCCGCGCTCAGCCCTAACTTTGCCGCCGCGCAAATGGTGCTCAAAGACGACGCGCGGCTCACCACCGAAATGGTGGACGTGGCTTCACCGTCGGGCTACGGCAGCTTGAAGGCCTATGTGGCCAAGCCCGCTGGCGCCACGAGCAAGCTGCCCAGCGTGTTGGTGATCCATGAAAACCGGGGCCTGAACCCGCACATTGAAGACATCACGAGGCGCATTGCCCTGGACGGCTACCTGGCGTTCGCGCCCGATGCACTGTCGCCCCTGGGCGGCTACCCTGGCGACGAAGACAAGGCGCGAGCCCTGTTTGCCACGCTCGACCAAAGCAAGACCCGGCAAGACATGCTGGCTTCGGCCAAGGCGCTCATGGGCCGCGCCGACAGCACCGGCCGCGTGGGCGTGGTGGGGTTCTGCTATGGCGGCGGCATTGCCCACATGCTGTCCACCCAGATGCCTGATCTGGCCGCGGCCGTGCCTTACTACGGCAACCATCCGCCGGCCGAAGCCGCCACCCAGGTGAAGGCACCGTTGCAGATTCACTTTGCCGGTGTGGACGACCGTATCAACAACGCCTGGCCCCCCTACGAGGCGGCCCTGAAGGCGGCGAACGCGCGCTATGTGGCGTACCTGTACCCGGGCACCCAGCACGGCTTCAACAACGACACCACCCCCCGTTTTGACGCGGCTGCCGCCGAGCTGTCTTGGGGGCGGACCATGGCGTTTTTCAAGGAACACGTGAAGGGGTGAAGGCGGGCGGGGTTGCGCCGCCGGGTCCCCAGGTTTCCAACTGGCCACCGAGCAAGCCGAGCACCAGCCCGGCAAGCCCGGTCCGCCGAGAGCGCCGTTTCCAACTGGTCGCTCGGGGTGTTGACCAGCACCAAGGCCTCGCCCTACCAGGGGGCTGACAACCGCCGCCTGCTGCCTCTGGTTGCTTTCGAAAACCAGTGCGTGCGTTGGACTGGGCCTGTGCTTGACCTCAAGCTGCCGTCTTCCGGCGCCGTGTCTTTCGCCCTGCGCGGCCGCTACGAAGACGCGGGCTATGGTTAGGCCAAGGCCAAGCGCGAGCGCTGAGCGCGGTTTTTTCCCTGCGGTTCCTGACGCCTGCCCGCGCATGCGGTAGGCTGCCTCATGGACTATCCACACTGGTTTCCGCCTGCGCTGGTTGTCTGGCTGCCCGTGCTCGGCAGCTTGGCGGCCAGCGTGCTCGCTGCCATGGTCATCTTCCATTTGGGCCAGCGCGTGGTGCGGCGAGCCACGCGGGAGGCGCCAGTTGCCGCCAGTGTGGCGGCTTGCATCCGCGCGCCGGCGAAATGGTCGCTGCCGGTGCTGTTCGTCAACCTGGTGCTGGAGGGTGCACCGGAAGACGCCATAGGGCTTGCGGGTTTGCAGCGGTTGCTGGCCTTGCTGCTGATCGCCTGCCTCACCTGGCTGGTGTCCAGCGCCATCCGGGGCACGGCTCAAGGGGTGATCAAGACCAACCCGACCAACGTGGCAGACAACCTGCAGGCCCGCCGGGTGCAGACGCAGACTCGCGTGCTGGCCCGCACGCTGCAAGGCATGGTGGTGCTGATCGGACTGGCGCTGATGCTGATGACGTTTCCGGCGGCGCGCCAGATTGGTGCCAGCCTGCTGGCGTCGGCTGGCGTGGTGGGCCTCGTGGCGGGCTTCGCTGCGCGCCCCGTGCTGGGCAACCTGATCGCGGGCCTGCAGATCGGGCTGAGCCAGCCCATCCGCATTGACGATGTGGTCGTGATCGAGAACGAGTGGGGCGTCATTGAAGAGATCACGGGCACCTATGTGGTGGTTTGCATCTGGGACCAGCGGCGCCTGATCGTGCCTTTGCACTGCTGGATCGACAAGCCGTTCCAGAACTGGACCCGGAGCGGTTCAGAGCTGATTGGCACGGTATTCCTGTGGGTGGACTACCGCATGCCACTGGCACCGCTGCGAACCGAACTGCAGCGGATTTGCGAAACGTCCGTGCACTGGGACAAGCGCATCGCGATGATTCAGGTGACAGAGGCCGGCCCGCATGCGATGCAGCTGCGTTGCCTGGTGACGTCAGCGACGGCACCAGCGGGTTGGGATCTGCGCTGCGAGGTACGCGAGGGCCTCCTCGATTTCATGCAGCGTGAGTACACAGATTACCTGCCTCGCCAGCGGGCAGCGGTCGCGCTGGAAGTAAGCGAAAACCACCACGAAAACGAAACCAGGCCGGCTTAGGAAAGGTGTTCGAGGTCAGGCTTCAATTGGAGGCGTGCGCTTGCACGCGAATGACGTCACTTGAGGCCCAGACGCCTAGCTGCTTGAGCAGCCAGAGCCAGATCGACTTCAATAACAACCAAGCGGCATGCCGAACGGCGGCATTCGCGGTATTTGGGGTCAGATTCCAATTAAACGCCCTGCCCGATACCACGCTGTTCGACCTCGGTGGATTGCTGGATGAGTTGGAGCAGTTGATAGGCCTGCGGGTGGATGTGATCACGCCCAGAGACTTGCCTGCCAAGTTCCGCCATCAGATCTTGGCCGAAGCCCGCCCGCTGTGAGCGACAACCGTCTGCACGATGACCTCGAACACATGCGGCAAGCCGCTGCTGACGCCATTGGCTTTGTCGAAGGCATGAGCCGAGACGACTTTCTTGGGGACAAACGCATTCAGCACGCGGTGATCATGAGCATGATCGTGCTGGGCGAGGCAGCCACAAAATTAATGGATCGCTATCCTGACTTCGCCAACGCGCATGTGCAGGTGCCGTGGCGCAACATGCGAGCCATGCGCAACCGCATTGCGCATGGCTATTTCGACATCGATCTGGAGGTGGGGTGAGGTTCCAGTTGGTTGCGCGTCAAGCGGCAAAGCGCGCTGCAAACTGCCCATTCCCACTCAAGCCAATGATCAGCCGCTGCGTGGCCCGGGTCGCTCCCACATAAAACAGCCGCGCCTCGTCGCGCTCGTCTTCGCCCTGCGAGGGTATGAGGCCCACGCCCACCATGGCCACCACGGGAAACTCCAGCCCCTTGCTGGCGTGCAGGGTCAGCAGCTTGATGGTGTCGGCGGCTGGATCGAACTGGCCCGATTTGTCGCGCACCTGGTAGGGCAACTGGCGCCGGTTCAACAGGTTGGCGCAGAGGTACATGTCTTGGTGGTGGCGGCACAGAATGGCCATGTCGCCCCAGGCGTGGCCTTCTTGGTGGGCGGTGCTGAGCAGTTCGACGATTTGCGCGGCCTCGGCCCGCAGCGTGGGCAGGCGGATGATGAGCGGGGCTTCGCCGTCGCGCCCACAGCTCACGAGCTTGAGTAGCGGAATGCCGTCTTCGTCTTTGTCATCAGCGGTCAGCAGTTCAGCCGCAATGAGGTTGGCGGTCTGCAAGACCTGGCGCGTGTTGCGGTGATTGATCTTGAAAATGGTGGTGCGCCCTTGGGCCTGAATGCCCACGCTTTTGAAGCTGAACTGCTTGCTGCGGCTGCGTTCGTAAATGCTTTGCGCGTCGTTGTAGAGCACCAGCAGGCTGTTGGTGGCGGGGTCCACCATCTGGGTGACGAGCCTCAGCCACTCGGGCGCGAAATCGTGGCCTTCGTCGATGAGCACGGCCTAATATTGTCCGCTGGGAATCTGCTGGCGATCCACGCCTTCGATCACGCGCGGCACCATCTCGGGCATCTTCACCTCCACCGGCAGGTTGTGGGCTGGCAGCGTCTGCCCACAAGTCACCAGCTGGTCGCGACACCATTTGTGGAAGTGTCTGGCGTGTACCTCGGCCGACAAGCCTGTCACCAAGTACCGCCAGATGCTGCACATCGAGCCCACCATGGAGAAACGCCGCCGGACTGGCGGCTGAATACCGACCAAGCTGCGGCGAGACGCACACCCGGGAAGCCAGATCGGCGTGCTGTCTGACACCAGCCCGCTGGCGATGCACTAGATTGAACGGGCCGAACGATCGCTCGACCCACCGGTTGCGCAGCGACGGCAAATGCCAGTCAACACAACCAAAAGGTGCCGCATGAAAGTGGAAGAACAGAATTCGCCCGAGCTGCGATCGCTCGCAAAACGCATTGAGGACTCGCGCACCACCATGCTGACGATGTGCGACGCACAGGGACAGCTGTCAAGCCAACCGATGACCGTGGTTGAGATGGATGGAGACGGGTGTTTGTGGATGCTGGTGAGCAACAGTGGGCACACCGCACGCATGGCACCTGGGGGCAGTGGCATGGACACTGTGAATCTCGCTTTCAACAACGAGTCGAATTCCACCTTCACCTCCATCACCGCCCGCGCCAGCTTGAGTCACGACCGCCAACGCAAGGAAGACCTGTGGAGCGTGATGGCGCGACCCTGGTTTCCCGAAGGCGTGGACGACCCCGATCTCGCGGTGCTTCGCTTGGAGCCGGTAAAAGCCGAAATATGGGATGGCCCCGACAGCACAGTGCTGCACATGATCGCCATGGCGGCCTCGGTGGTGGCGGGCAAGCCGTTGGGTCTCGGTGACCATGAGAAACATACGCTGGAGCGCAAGGCATGAATTTCGCTCCCTACGCCTGGGGCTATGGCGCCGCGCTGCTCACCGTTGGGATTCTCGATGGCTTGTGGCTTGGCTTGATCGCGCGCGAGTTTTACCGCTCTCAGATGGTTGCCGTTGCAGCGGAGAGCTTCAACATGGTACCCGCCGCCATCTTTTACTTTCTTTACCCGCTTGGCGTGTTGTTTGTGGCCCTCACACCGCCTGCACAAGGCTGGGCGGAAGCATTGGGTCGCTCTGCCCTACTGGGTTTGGTGGCTTATGGGGTGTACGACATGACCAACATGGCCACGCTGAAAGCCTGGTCGCTGAAGCTGGCTCTGACAGACATGGCATGGGGCACATTCATCACCGCGATGGCTGGGCTGGCAGCGTACAGCGCCATGGTGTGGGCATCAGGGCCTGCAGCCAGTCGTTGACCGCGAAGAGCGCTCGGCTGGAGCGCCTTGAGGGCGTCAAACGCGCATACCCACCCCAACCTCAGGCCATGGAAGTGTGCCGGCCAAGCAGCGCCTAACCGGGGCTGGCTTTGTGGTCAGTGCCGCTCGGGCACCTGCTCCGCTTCCTCGCCCCACACGCGGTTGATGCTGCGCCCGCGCGCCACGGCTGGACGGGCGGCGATGGTAGCGGCCCAGCGCTGCAAGTGGGTGTATTCGTGCACCGAAAGGAACTCGGCGGCGTTGTACAGCTTGCCTTCCACCAGCGCCCCGTACCAAGCGTAGATGGCGATGTCGGCAATGGTGTATTCGTCGCCCGCCATGAAAGCGCGCTCAGCCAGGTTGCGCTCCAGCACATCGAGCTGGCGCTTGGTTTCCATGGCGAAGCGGTTGATGGGGTACTCGAACTTCTCAGGCGCGTAGGCATAGAAATGTCCGAAACCGCCGCCCAGATAAGGGGCGGAGCCCATCTGCCAGAACAGCCAGTTCAGCGCCTCGGTGCGCTGGGCGGGGGCCTTGGGCAGCAAGGCGCCGAATTTCTCGGCGAGGTACAGGAGGATGGAACCAGACTCGAACACGCGCGTGGGCGGCTCGGTGCTGCGGTCCAGCAGGGCCGGAATTTTGGAGTTGGGGTTGACCTCGACGAAGCCGCTGGAGAACTGGTCGCCCTCACCGATCTTGATCAGCCAGGCGTCGTATTCGGCGCCGCTGTGGCCCAGGGCGAGCAGCTCCTCCAGCATCACTGTGACCTTCACGCCGTTGGGCGTGGCCAGGGAATAGAGCTGCAAGGGGTGCTTGCCCACGGGCAACGCTTTGTCGTGTGTGGGTCCGGCAATCGGGCGGTTGATGTTGGCGAACTTGCCACCGCTGGGCTGCTCCCAGGTCCAGACGGCGGGTGGGGTGTAGGTGGTTTTGTCGGTCATGGGGGATTCCAGGTGGGTGGACGTTGGAGGTCTGCAAGGCGTGGGTTGAGACGCTGAACCGGGGTTGCGTGACCTGCCCAGTGTTGCCTTGCGCTGTTGTGGCCCTGCATCGTAGGCGTTGAGCGCGTCGCCCGCATTGCCAGCACCGACCCGCACTTGGCGTGTCTGTGCTATCGATTGGATTTTTTGAGGTCGGGCGTGGCATTCGGTCCGATCGGGTTATTGCCCAGCGCTGGCAAGCCTTTGACCGATCGAACATTGGACGCTTCATTGACCGAATCCACAACAACCTTACTCGAATGCGCTCAGTGCGCAGCGCCAGCGCCAGCGCCAGCACCGAGCGCCACGTCGCCGTCTGCCCGCAGCGCGCTGCGCAGCGCCAGCCGCAGGCCACGCACCACCTCGTCCAGCGCCATGCTGGGTGCGCCCTGCTCCGGCAGATACGGCACGTGCACGAAGCCGCCGCGCGCGTGGCGCAGCGACTGCTGCGTGGCCAATGCGTGCATGAGCCCGAAAAACACATGGTTGCAGACGAAGGTGCCTGCGGTTTGAGACACCTCGGCAGTCACGCCTGCGCGATGCAGCGCGGCCAGCATGGCCTTGATGGGCAGGCTGGTGAAATAGGCAGCGGGTGCGCCAGGGACCACCGGCGTGTCGAACGGCTGGGCACCCGCGTTGTCGGCCAGCGGGGCGTCGTTCACGTTGATCGCCACGCGCTCCAGCGAGATCGCGAGGCGGCCACCGGCCTGCCCCACGCACACCACCAGTGCTGGCTGGTGTTGCCTCAGCAAAACATGCAGTCGGTGCAGCGATTCGCCGAACACGGTGGGCAACTGCGCCCCCACCACACGGTGCCCGGCGATCTGACGGCCGTGCAGTGCTTCTACTGCCAACCAGCTGGGGTTGAGCGAGGCACCACCGAAGGCGTCGAAGCCGGTGAGCAGAATTTTGGGCGGTGGCATGGGATGGATCTGGCGCATCAGCCCCGCAGGGTGCCGGGCGCCAGCCCTTGCAGATCGTAGGGGCCGATGGCGGCGCGAATCAGCCGCAGCGTGGGGTGGCCCACGGCGGCGGTCATGCGCCGAACCTGGCGGTTGCGGCCCTCGGCAATCACCAGCTCGATCCAGCGGGTGGGTATGTGCTGGCGAACACGCACCGGGGGGTCGCGCGGCCACAGGTTGGCGGGCTCGGGGATCAGCCGTGCGCGCGCTGGCCGGGTGAGGCCGTCGTTCAGCCGCACGCCTTGGCGCAGCACCGCCAGCGCCGCCTCGTTGGGCTGGCCTTCCACCTGCACCCAATAGGTTTTCTCCATCTTGTGGCGGGGGTCGCTGATGCGGGCTTGCAGCTGGCCATCGTTGGTCAGCAGCAGCAAGCCTTCGCTGTCGGCGTCCAGCCGGCCAGCGACGTAGACGCCAGGCGCATCGATGAAGTCTTTGAGTCCGCGCCAGCGGCCCTCAGCCGTGAACTGGCTCAGCACGCCGTAGGGCTTGTTGAAGCAAATCAAGCGCGATGGGGGCGCGGGAAACGCAGCGGGGAGCGAAGCGCAAAGCGCAGGGGAATTGGGGGACGCCAGAGCCATGCCGGTCAGTCTAGGGCAACGCGGAATTCGCTCCGCATTGCTTGGGCAACAGGTCTGGCGCACCTGGGCTGGCGCCTGAGCGCCATCAAGGCAGGGCAACGCGCTGGCGAATGTCTCGCAGTTTGGCTTGCAAGCGCTTTTGGTGGTCGGGGCCGGTGCGCATCAGCATTTTTTGCCCGGCCGACATCGCCTCCAGCGTTGGGTCAACGTATTCATAGCGGACCCAGGGGCGCAGCGACGGCACCGAGCCTTTGACCTCCACCAAGGTCACGGCCAGCGGCTGGGTGGGCACCGGTGTCGCGATCAGGTGGTCGAGCACGTTCACCAGGCGGTCGTTGAAATAGCGGTCGGGAAAACCCAGCTCTTCGTAGGCGCTCTGGAACAAGGGGTAGAGGCTGCGGTACAGCGCCACGGCGTTCGCGCTGTCGACCGATTCGAGCATCTGCACCAGCGGCGGGTAGCGCTGGCTGTTCTCGGGTGCGATGGTCGCACGACCGTCAGGGCCCGGGCGGGTGAGAAAGCGCTGCGGTGTGGGGTTGACCGGCCAGCGGCTGGAGGGCGCCTGCGAGCGCGGCAGGTTGTCCACCGTGGCCACGGCGCGGCGCACAAAGCCGTCGAGCTGCAAAAAGCCCAGCAGGTTCTTGCGACCCAGCAGCGCCGCCAGCCGCTCGCTGAGCAGCGCATCGGACTCGCCCAGCGCGGGCAGCGCGGCGCTGTCGCTGGCGGGCGACTCCACCGGGTACTCGATGGCGGGCGGTACAGCGGGTGCATTGGCCAGCTCAGGCGGCGCAGCGGGCGACACCGGCGGCGACGGCGCGAGCGCCGGCTGTGCCTCGGTGAGGGCCTGCTGTGCGCGCTGGAGATACGGCCAGCCGAAATAGCCCGCCGTAGACAGCAGCACCAGAACCACAATGAGCAGCGGCAGACGGGATCGCGATGGGGGTAGGGATGGATGCATGGCCTCGTTACCTTGGTCAGGGAGACTTCCCATCCTACGCCGCCAATTTTCTCGTGGCCTCGTCGAGCGGGTGTTGTGGTGGCTGACACCGGTATCCAGAGGAGAGGCAGACAATGTTGTACCGAGAAACAGGACTCACCATGCCAGCCCGCAAGACACCACCGCCCCGCCCTGACAGCCTCACCGATCTAGGCTCGGTATTTGCCCAGGCGATGCTGCCGCTGTTTGCCCGCCTGCCCGAATCGAAGGAGACGAAAAGCCGCACGCCCATGAATGACGCCCGCAAAAAGGCCAACACCGCGGCCGCGAAAGCCGCGTTGGCAGCGGGCGCCCTGGCGCTGCCGCCCGGCGCGTTGGGCTGGCTGACCATCCTGCCGGAGATGGTGGGTGTGTGGAAGATTCAGAAGCAGCTGGTGGCCGACATCGCAGCGCTCTATGGCAAGCAGACAACGCTGACACCCGAGCAGGTGGTGTATTGCCTGTTTCAGCACACGGCGGCGCAGGGGGTGCGCGATCTGGTGGTGCGGGTGGGTCAGCGCACGCTGGTGCGCCGCGCCTCACCGCGCCTGATCGGCAGCATCAGCCGGCGCATCGGCGCGATCGTGTCCCAGCGCGCGCTGGGCCGAGGCGCCACGCGCTGGCTGCCGATCGTGGGGGCGGTGGGGGTGGGCGCGTACGCGTATGTCGACACCGCGCAGGTGGCGGCCACCGCCATCGACCTGTTCGACGGCGTGATCGAGGTGGAAGCGGTGTGGGTGGACGACCCAAGGCACGGCCCCCAAGAAAGACACCGGCCCCAAGGACAATAGCGGTCATGAACCGCCTTCACCCCAAAAAGCTGCTGCTGACCAAGTGGACCGCCGTCGCACCGCAAGACAAAGACAAGCATTTCCTGGTCACCCAGGTGGTGCAGCCTGATGTGCTGGGCGAAGCGATCGAATGGGTTGAAATCGAAGCGCTGTTTTCGCGCGCGGTGCAACGCATCACCTGGCGCGAACTCAAAGACCCGACACGCTGGCGCCAAGGCTGGGTTTGATGGATGCCGGTTGGCTGCTGATCAGGGCACCAGCCACTCGACGCGCTGCGCGTCCAGCTTGGCGCGGCGGTGGCCAGCGCGGCTGAGCTCCAGCCAGTCCATCGACAACACCTCGCCGCGCAACACGGCCAGCTGCGGTGTGTCGAGCGCCAGCTCGGGGGCATCGGGCAGGCGCTCGCCAGGCGCTCGCGCGGCCAGGTAGTCGCTGGCAGATGGGGACTGGCGCACCCGCTCCCAGGCGGCAGTGGCCTCGTCGTCGTTGCGCGAGACGCTGAACCGCAGTTGCAGGCGCAGCTGCCAGTGCAGGCGCGGGCTCCAGCACAGCAGGCTGGCCATGGGCTGGGCCAGCAGCTCGGCCACCTTGGGGCTGCGCGAGTCGGTGTAGATGAGCAGTTGCTCGGTCGAGCGCCGCACCTCGCGCAACACCACGGTGCGCGCTTGCGCCAGTCCATCGCGATCGGTGGTCGCCAACACCGGCGTGCGCCAGTCGTGGTGGCGATCGACCGTGGCGCGCTGCAGCTCCTGCCACAGGCGCTTGCGCAGCTCGGCGCCGTCGGTGAAAGCTTCGCGCTCGGGTTCAGCGGCCACGGGCTTGTGCTCCCAACCAGCGATTCAACCCGCGTTGCAGCCAGGGGCGCACCGGCAGAAAAGCGCGGTAGGCCAGCTCAGCCAGCCAGGACAGCGGCGGCACAGCCGACAACCGACCCAACCAGCGCCAGCCGGGCAGTTCGCGCCAAAGGCGGGAAAACCCTGCCGCACCGCTAAAGAGCTGACCTTTGGCATCGCGCACGTGAAAGCGCGCCATGGCCTGTCGGCAATCGAGCCCAGCGCCCAGCTCCGCGCTCTGGCTCACGTCGACCCAGGCCAGGGCTTGTGCCGCTGGCATGCGGCGGTAAAAGCCAATTTCGCGCTGACACAGCGGGCAGCTGCCATCGAAATAGATGGTCAAGGGCGGGGGCGGGGGCGGAGTTGAGAACATAGGATGTATGGTGCCGAAAGCGGCATAACCTTGTCGGTGTGCGGCTCACGGCATTGTCCGCAGCCGTTGCGGGGGAAAGATGAATTTGCCAGCATACGCACATGCCGTTTCTCTACAAACTACCCACCCGCTCTTGGTCTTGGCTGAGCGTTCGCGCTGGTGCGCTGGCGCTCGGCGTTGTGGCCGGTCCCGCGCTGGCCCAGCCCGCCGATCGCGTCGCCTTGCCAGAATTTGCCATCGACCGCACCGAAGTCACGATCGCCCAGTTCGCTCGATTCGCATCGGCTACCGGGCGTGTGACGCGCGCCGAGCGCACGGGCGGTGGCCACGAATACGTGGGCGGCTGGCAACAACGCGCCGGCTGGACATGGCGCACCCCCGAAGGCATCGAGCCGCCAACCCAGCAACTGCCCGCCATGCACCTCACACAGGACGAGGCCCAGGCCTATTGCCAATGGGCCGGTGGACGCTTGCCCAGCGCCACCGAGTGGATCAGCGCCGCCTACTCAGAACAGCGGGCCTCGCCGCCCCCGCCCTGGCAGCGTGGCAGAACCTACGACTACCCCACAGGCGACAGCCCGCAAGGCGCCAACACCAGCAGCCCTGATGCCTGGCCCCGCGCCGCGCCAGCGGGCGCCACCGCAGCCGGCGTCAATGGCCTGCTGGACATGGGCGCCAACGTCTGGGAATGGGCGAGCGATGCGCGCGGCACCGAGCGGCGCACGCTGGGCGGTTCGTGGTGGTACGGCGCCCCACAAATGCGCGCGGAGGTCAACGCGTGGAAGGAAGGCGATTTCACCGCCGTCTACATCGGTTTTCGTTGCGTGCACCCGAACCGGTGAAGCTGTTGGTGGTCAGTGCGAGAGCTGGCGGCAGTTGCCTTGCGCG